>JBLMWR010000837.1:0-4726 GCA_050257335.1 Deltaproteobacteria bacterium
TGGCTTCCTCGAACTTCAATTGCCCCTCATTCAGCCACATCGAGACTCCGCCGCCGGCCGAAAGGATCAGATCGAGGTCGCCGTCGTGGTCGATGTCGGCGAGGACCCCGCCCCGGATGTCGCGCAGCGCCTCGAAAGCTTCCGTCTGTTCGATGGGGACCAAGGTCCTTTTGCCATTTTCGTCCACGTCGTTGCGAAAGATCTGAACCCCCCCGGGACCGAGGACCACGATCTCGACGTCGCCCGCCTGGCAGGTGGAGTTGCCGGTCGCAGACTCATTGGCTTCGCGAGCGGCATCGGCACGTTCGGCGATGGGCTTGGCGCCGGACCGCAGATCGCGATCGAGATCGGCGACGAGCACTTTATTCATGGGGTCGCGCACGGGGACGGCCAGCAATGTCTCCCACGGGGCGTCGGCGCCGGCTCGGGAGATGACGGCGAGTTCCTTTTCGGTGAGGGCGACCGCGTCGGGCAAGCCATCCAGATCGAAATCTGAAAGATTGAGGGCTTTGATCCCCGCCCGTTGCGGCAACTGGTTCGGGGCCGGCGCGGCTTGGAATGTCACGGTCGTGCGCGGCTGATCGTTTCCGGGACCCGGGGGTGATGGACCGCACACGGCCGGGCTGAAATCGTGGACCACGTGAGTGAGCGGGTGCCGATTAAGCCGGCGCAGGTCGCTCCGCACCCATTCCTCGGCTTTGATGACGTTGTTGATGAAATTTGCCTGCGAATGGGCCTGCTGCCAGTTCTCCTTCTCGACTGCGTCGGCCAGTCGCCGCGCATATTCGTCGACGTCGGCGCCCCGGGCATGCACCTTGACTGCGGCCACAATCGGCTCGATCTGCGCCCGAAGGGTCTTCAATGTTTCCAGCGCCTGCCGGTCCTTGCGCTTCGTCTGGCTCAGCAGTTGCTGTTTCAGGAGCCAGGAGTTCTTGGGGGCGACCTTGAGGGCCGAATCGAGTGCCTGGTTGCGCAGCTCGTCATCCGCCGCCGATTCGCCGACGACGTACAGATCGTACCAGATCGCCGGGTCGTCAGCCGCCACGTTCCCCGCGGCGCGCAGTTCGGCGACGGCAGTGGCCGCGTCCTGCTGATTCGCGGCGAGGCGGGCGGCGAGCACATGCGGGACATGAGACCGGGGTTCAAGGCTCCGGGCCGCATCGAGGGCCGATTGCGCCAGTGACGGGGACGGCTCGGCTTCCCCGGGCTTTTGCGGCTGGAGAATGGCAAGCACCCGGCAGATCGCCAGGTTCCGTACGGCCGCCGGTTCCTTCGGAAACATCCTGGCGAGGGCCGAAAGGGCGCCGTCGGCTTTGTCGAATTGGCCGGCTTCGAGATACCCGACGGCCTCGTTGAGCTGTGCCGTCAGCCGTTCGCATTCCTCCTGCTTCTGACGTCTCCTCGCTTCAAACACGAAGTACGTGGCGACGCACGCGAGAAGGACGACGATGACGACCGCCCACAGGCCGCGCGACGGCGCGCTGCGGTCCGGGCTCCCCGCGTTGGCAGACATTTTCAGCCTCCCGAAACGAAACCGATGAGGAAAACCACGATCAACAGAAATGAAAATGGACTTTTCGAGTCTGAGGCGCGGACAGTTCTGCGCCTGCCCAGCGAGGTTGCCGAGGCGTACTACGCATCTGCAGCGTCCGGCAGCCGGAAAAATCGCCCCGATTATTTGACGGAACCGACGAATTTAGCAAGCCCCCCCGATGGAATCCCGGAGTGGGTCTCGCCATCGTCAAGCCGCGGTGCGCAGTCGGAGTTTGCACGTCGCGTTATCTCCACATGTTGATTTCTGGAAACGCGGGCCCGCCGGGCCGCAATCTCCAGCAGGTCGTCAACATCTTTGGCGATAATGATTTCGGGGCAATCCAGCCCGGCCACGGCGCGTTGGCACTACGTTTGCGTCTTCCCCGGCAAGACGCGACTTCGGGCCAACCTCTTGCAGCGGAATCTTGATTGTGAAACTTCGGCAGATGGTTGAACTGATCGGGATCGTGTCGGCACACAGCCCGAACGTGATCGAGGCTGCGACACCGGTATCAGCCGGCGCCGTGCAACGGTATGCAGACCGGTCGCATCTTCGCATTCGCCACTGGCTGGCCGTGCTGGACGACCTGCCGCGGGAGATCGTGGCCCTTCCCCCAGCCCTGCGTCCGCTCCTCTGGGAGCGGGCGGAAATCACGCTCGTGGACGTGCTGGCCGGAGGACTGGTGGCCCGCGTCTGGGGAGCTGTCTTGACCGCCTGCGACCGCTCCCGGCGGACAGTGGCTGCCGAGAAAGTGGCACGCGATGTTCTGGCGGGCCAGATGCAGGCGCAGCAGCAGGTGCTGCAGATGCTGGTGGACGGCCCCCATCTGCCGCTCGAATGCGCTGTGGAGCTCGACCGGCTGCGGCGACACATCGAACGTTGGACAGATCTTCTGCTGGGGCATCTCGTCCGCCGCTATGCCCTGGCGGATTTCGCGTACGACCTCGAACGGGCCCTCGATTTCGGTGACGAACAAGTGCGGGAAAGCTGGGGAACACGGCGGATTCCGATCTGGGACCTGTATTTCCTCTGTCTGAACTCGGGATTTCCCCGAAGCGGCCTGCCTGGTGGTGTCCACGGGATCTGGAGGGAAGAGCTGATCGAGTCGATTCTGGGATGCTTTACCCCGGAGATGTTCCACAGCGACGGACCGCTGATGTCCGTGCGGCTGAGGCGCTTGATGAGTTCCGGCGCACGGCGCGAGTGCCCGTCCGGGCCGGGTAGGCTGCCGGGGCCGAGGTTCGCGAGCTGCCGCGGACGGAAGGGGAAACGGCTGATCGACGAGAAACCGCGCAGCGGCGGTGACTGCAGCGGGGTTACTCCGTGACCCCGCGATTTCGGCAATCCGCTGTTTATTGGGGCCCGAACGGCGAACGAGGGTCAAACGCCGGGCGTCGCCACGCATCGTCACGCATTGCTCATTCGGTTCGTTTGCGGGGAATATCAATCGCCGTCCGGTCACGGAGTGACCGGACTACAGGTCGCGTGACTCACCCCCTCACCCCGAAATCGCGCGTTTGCAGTTGACGAGCGTCCGGGGAAACTTATAGGATGGATTGAACTACGGTGCCGTGCTCAGACGTGAGCCGGCAGGACAAGTCAAGCCGCCAGTAGGGGGGGTTGGTCCCGCCGAACGCGGGTGGTCCCCGTTGGAAAGGAGGTGGTTCAGTTTATGTTATGTCGTACCAACCAGAGGTGGACTGCCTGACCGCAGTTGACGGGCTGCATAGTTGATTCTTCGCGGGAGGCCTTCACCGGTCGCTCGGGAGAACCAGTCAGGCAGCCGGAAAACCGTCTCTGGCGACGGAGTCAATGAACCATTTCTCCGTTCCAGGACTTGTTCAGTGGTCTCGGCGTGTTGCCGAGTATCTACGGCAGCGAGTGTCCGAGTTGCCTTGGTCGTGAGGGTTTCCGTGTCGTCCCGAAAACATCAGAATGAAGCTGACGCGTGCCGGGCCGCCTTGAGCGGATTCTGGTATCAGTTTTATTTCTGGTTCTCCTTCCGGGGATTTCGGGGCCCGACGAAGAGAGTGGAAACTTAACTCTCGCCAGACAAGCTGAATGTTCCAGGCCCTGAAATCCCAGTGATTTCAGGGCCTGTTTTTTTATTGTGAAATCGAAGATCGACTGGCGGTTGTACCCAGGGGACGCAGCCCCCGGGCTTGATGAAAGCGAAACACGCAAAGCGAGGCACTTATGATCGTCGTCATGAAACCCAATGCCTCCCAGGAGATGATCGACCGCATCCTCAAGCGGGTCGAAGGCCTGGGAATGAAACCCCACGTGATTGTCGGCGTCGAGCGCACGGTCATCGCCGCCACCGGTTCTGAACGCAATGGCGCTCAGGCGGAACTCGAGGCCTGCGAAGAAGTGGAGAAAGTCATGCCCATTCTGGCTCCCTACAAAATCGCCAGCCGCGAAACCCGCCGCGAACCGACCGTCGTCACCACCGGCAGTCTCACCCTCGGCGGAGGGCACATCGGGGTGATCGCCGGCCCGTGCTCGGTCGAGAGCGAAGAGCAGATCATGGAGGTGGCCGCGCAGGTGAAAGAAGCCGGCGCCACCGCCCTGCGGGGCGGAGCCTTCAAGCCCCGCACAAGTCCTTACGCATTCCAGGGAATGAAGGAAGCCGGTCTCGAGCTGCTGGCGGCGGCCCGCGACGCCACCGGCCTGGCCGTCGTCACGGAAGTCATGACACCGCACCACGTCGATCTTGTCTGCCGCTACGCCGACGTCCTGCAGATCGGCGCCCGCAACATGCAGAACTACCATCTGTTGCAGGCCGTGGGGGAAACCCGCAAGCCCGTTCTGCTGAAGCGCGGCCCTTCGGCCACGATCGAAGAGTTCCTCCTCGCCGCCGAGTACATTCTCGATCAGGGAAACCGCGACGTTATTCTTTGCGAACGGGGGATCCGCACGTTTGAAACCCACACGCGGTTCACGCTTCCCCTGGCGACTGTCCCCTACTTGCGGGAAAAGACCCACCTGCCGATCATCGTTGATCCCAGCCACGGGACGGGAATCGCGTCGCTGGTTCCCTCGATGTCGGCCGCGGCGATCGCCCCGGGGGCCGAATGGCTGATCAAAGAAGATAACCCCAAACCCTCCAAAACCCTCACCCACGGCCCCCAAACCATGACCCCCCCCGCCATCCAAGCGACCAAGGAAAAAAGCCGCAAAAACGCCGAACTC
>JBLMWR010000838.1:0-6178 GCA_050257335.1 Deltaproteobacteria bacterium
GTGCGCACCGCCTGAAGGCGGTTCTGCGAACCGGAAGGATCAGACTTTTCTGATGCAACGACGACAGATATACTGGTGTGTCGGCGTGTGAAATCGGCAGCCGGGATGCCGTACGATCGAGGATGGCACCTTCGTCGAGGGAGAAGAGTCGATGCTGGCGTTTCACGGTGCGCAGCGGCGATACTGCGACGGTCTCTCGCGGCGGTCGTTCCTGCAGATCGGCAGTCTGGCTCTCGGCGGTCTGACCCTGCCGGACCTGCTGCGGGCCGAAGCGCGGGCCGGCATCGCGCAGTCCCAGAAGTCGATCATCATGGTCTACCTCTCGGGAGGGCTCGCGCACCAGGACTCGTTCGACCTCAAGCCGGGCGCGCCGAAAGAAATCCGGGGCGAGTTCAACCCGGTCGACACCAACGTCCCGGGGATCCAGATCTGCGAACTGCTGCCGAATCTGGCGGCGATGGCCGACAAGTACACGCTGATCCGTTCGATCGTCGGCTTGCGCGACGAGCACAGCAGTTTTCAGACGATCACCGGGTACCCGATGGGCGAATCGCAGCGCGACGGGCATCCGCATTTCGGGACCGTCGTGTCGCGCGTGCTGGGGAACACCAGCCCCGTCGTGCCGGCGTTCGTGGACCTGTTTCCGACGATGCAGCATCGTCCGTATAACAGCCCGGGCCCGGGAGTCTTCGGCGCGAAATATGCCGGGGTGAAGGCGGACGGCGAAGACCTGGCCAGCATGAAGCTGCGGTTCGTCACGCCCGGCCAGCTCAGCGACCGCCGACGTCTGCTGGACGACATGGATCGCTTTCGGCAAAGCATCGATGCAGAGCGGCTGTCGGCGGCCGATTCGGCGTACCAGCGGGCGTTTGACGTGCTGACCTCCAGCCGGCTGGTGGAGGCCCTCGACGTCGAGAAAGAAGACCCGGCAATCCGCGACAGGTACGGCAAAGGTTCGCCGAAGCACCAGGGGGACGGAGCGCCGCTGTGGAACGACCAGTTGCTCGTGGCCCGCCGGCTGGTGGAGGCGGGCGTGCGGTGCGTCACCGTCGGATACGGATTCTGGGACACGCACGGCAACAATTTCGGGCACCTGAAGCAGAACCTGCCCATGTTCGACAAGGGAATCGCGTCCCTCGTCCGTGACATTTATGAACGGGGCCTCGACAAAGACGTCACGGTCGTCGTGTGGGGAGAATTCGGCCGGACCCCGAAGATCAACAAGGACGCCGGACGCGACCACTGGCCGCGCGTCAACGGAGCGCTTCTGGCCGGTGGCGGGATGCGCGCCGGGCAGGTGATCGGTTCGACCGACGCGCTGGCCGATTCGGCCAAAGACCGTCCCGTGCATTACCAGGATGTGCTGGTTTCGCTGTATCACAACCTGGGGATCGACCCGCACGAACCGGTGCGTGACAGTTCCGATCGGCCGGTGACGATTCTGCCGGGAACGGCGCGGGCGATCCGGGAACTGGCATAGAATATGCCCTTCGATCTCCCGCTCAACTACCTGCTGGGGCTTCTGGTCTGGATCTCCGGCGGGGGAGCGGGCTTCGTGCTGCTTCTCAAACTCCGCCGCCGTTACTTGCAGCGCGCGCCGCAACGCGTCAAGTGGGCCAATGCCGGTCTGTCACTGTGGGTTTTTCTCGCGGGGTTGACCCTCGTCGAGCTGTATTTCGCGATCATTTACGACCAGAGCGATTCGTTCAACATGTCGCTCGTCTCGCAGCACTGGTTCGACAGGCACGTACGCCGCAACAACGAGCTGTTCCGCGACGCACGGCCGCTTCTTTTGCGGGTGCCCCGAGGAATGCAACGCGTCTGCTTCGTGGGCGACAGTTTTACCTTCGGGCACGGCATTAAGGACGTCGCGGACAGGTTCAGCGACCGCGTCGGCGCGCGACTGGAGGCTGCGCGTCCCGGAAAGTTTCTGGTGGCCAACATGGGCGAGGCCGGAATCAACGTGATGCAGGTGGCAAACCTCGTTAATGAGTACGTCCGCAATGGCTGCCAGATGGATGTCCTCGTGTACGTGATCTGCCTCAATGACATCGAAGGGATGTCGCCCGGCGATTCCGGGCGTTACCAGCAACTGTCCGTCCAGTCGCCGCGGTTCTTTCTGTTTCGCAATTCGTACTTTCTGAACCTGCTGTACTTCCGCGTCCAGCAGGCCGGGCTCCCGCAGGTGCGGAATTACTATTCGGAGCTGCCGGAGGCGTACCACGGAGCCGCGTGGAGCGGGATGCGAAACAAGCTCGACGAGCTGTGCGAAGTGTGCCGCGACTACGACATCGATCTAAGGATCGTTATCTTTCCGTTCGTGCACAATCTCGGGCCGGAATATCCTTTCGATGACGCGCATCGGAAAATCGCGGAATACTGCCGGCAGGCGAACGTCCCGTGCCTCGACCTGAAACCGATCCTCGAAACGCATGCCGGCGAGGGGCTGACGGTCAATCGTTTCGACGCGCATCCGAACGCGCGGGCGCATGCGCTGGCGGCAGAAGCGATCGAGACGAAACTGCTGGCCGACCTGTTTGCCCGGGAGGGTTAGCTCGACGCGAGGGCCCGCGCCGGCCCGGTCGCAGCGCGGGCCTTTGCCCGGCCGGACTCTCCCAGTCGGCGAAACACGGCCGCCAGGTGCGGCCGGGCTCCCGCATCCCCCTTCACGACGAGGTCGCCCCGGGACAGCGCCGGCTCGATGGCCAACTGGCCGCCGACGAGACCCGCGAACGTCTCGACATCACATTCCACGATCGCCGAGCAGGCTGCGTGAATTCCGACGTCGGCGGCGGCGACGGCGCCATCACGCCAGATCAGGCTCCAGTCTCCTCCGCCGTGGCCGGTCACTCTCAGACCCAGCCGTGTCACTGCCTCGGGAACCAGATCTGCCCCCTGACCGGCTTCCACAAACCGCTCCAGTGCAGCGGCGACGTCGAATTTGGGCTCGATTGCTTTGGCGCGGGGGGAGGTGAAATTCACCCGCGTGGCGTACTCCGACATTTTCAGCAGCATCTTGCGGCCGACGTGCGGACAGGGGAGGTGCGGCGCGGCATTGCGGGTGTTCGTCGCATCGAACGTCGGGTCGTCCTTCCAGTACGAGGTGTAAACGCTGATCAGCTCGCAGAACAGTTGTTCGTATTCAGTGAGCCCCGACTGGGGCTTGCCCGCCCCTTCGAGCTTGACCCCATAGAACCCGATCGCCTCTTCGAAAATCTCTCCCAGCAGGCGGGCCAGCACGGGGTGCTGCGGCGTCAGGTGGTACGTCTTGCCGTGATGCTCGGGATGCGTGATCACGTGCGTCATCACGGCCGACACCCAGTCGACCGGCACCAGATTCTTCGTTTCCGTGCCGGAGACGCCGAAACGGGCTGAGACTCCCGTGAGCCCCGTGGGGTTGGGGTCGAACGTCCGGGCGATCGTGGCGACGGCCTGCAACAGCGCGTAAAACCCGTGGTAGGTCGTCGTATACCCGTTCGTCGAATCGCCAATGATGATGGCCGGGCGGTGGACCGTCAGCGAGTCGAGAAATCCGGCGGCGCGGACCATCTTTTCGGCCTGCACCTTGCTTTGCTCGTAGTCGTTCGACATCTTCTGGCCGACGTCCAGCTCCGATTCGAGGATTCGCCCCTGCCGCAGGCCGCAGACGTACGCCGTCGAGACGTGGTGAAAAGTGCGGATTCCAGCGTTCCGGCAAAGTTCGAGTACGTGCTGCGTCCCCTGGACGTTCGAGCGCCACGGCTCGCTCTGGCTGCTGGTGCTCTGAAAGGTAAGGCTGGCGGCGTTGTGCAGCGTGGCATTGCAGTTTTCGGAGACCCACCGCATCCCGCGCGCGTCGAGCCCCAGGTCGGGCTCGGTGATGTCTCCCTCGAGCACGACGGGGCGAGGCAGGGCGCGGCCCAGCACGCCGTCCCAGTAGCACATGACGTTCTCGACGCGGTGCCGGGCGGTGGCCCGCCGCGACGGCCGGACGAGCACCGCAACCGAAACGCCGGCCAGGGTCAGATCCTTGATCAGGTACCGTCCAAGCAGTCCGGTGGCGCCTGTCAAAAACACATAGGGCATAATTGTTCGTTCCGTCAATTGATCGTAGGCGTAATGAAGCCGGGAGTTTTGCAAGTATATCGGGTGCCGGATTGAGCCTCAATTCCGCCGGGCCGTCTCCGGGCGAAGCCGGGCAAAATCGCGGAACGGATCAGGCGACACGGTCGGCGGCCACGCCCGCGGGATTTCGAACTTCGCGGGCGCGGCCGACGACGATCGGGCCTGCGAGGGCCGCTCCGGTCCCGGGCTTGCGTCCGCTGCGAAGCGCGAGGATCGCGGGAAGCAGCAACAGGTCGCCGGCCAGGGTCGCCATGAGCAGGCTGGCCATCAGCAGCCCGAACCGGCAGGTCGGCGCAAAACTGCTGAGGGTCAGGGCCAGCATGCCGATGCTCGATACCACGATCGACTCGAAGATCGGTCCCCCGGTGGTGAGCAGCGCGATGCGCACCGAATGGCCGCTGGACTTGCCCGCATCCCACTGCTCCTGATAACGGACGAGAAAATGAAATGTGCCGTCGATCGAGATGCCCAGCGCGATGCTGCCGGTCATCATCATTCCGATGTCCACGGGAAACCCGCTCCAACCGAGAAGGCCGAACACGATTCCGAGCGGGACGAGATTGGGGATCATTGCGAGGACCATCGTCCGCACCGACCGCAGGGCGATGGTCATGACGACGCCAATGACGACGAACGCCGACGCGAAGCTCTTCCAGAAGCCGTCGAAAATTTCGTGCTGCGCCTGTTCGAGCAGCGGCGCGATGCCGGTAAAGTGAATCGGCTCTCCGGCGGTCATTTCCTCGAGTTCGCGATGGATGCGCTGCAGGGACAGGCCAGGTGCCCGGTTCACGCGCGCCGAAATGCGCCACAACTGCTGGCCGCCGACGATGAACTCATTGTCGTCCTGCCGCGACTGGGCGCGGGACAGCAGCGACATCAGCGAGAGCGGGCTTTCCGGGAGCTGTTCCGGGAAAAACGACGCCGCCGAGAGCGTGTGCCGTACCGCCGGGTGCCGGCCGATGACGTGTTCGAGCTCTCTCACCTTCTGCATCCGCTTCACGAAGGGGAGATCCGAATCGCCGAAATCCACGACCGCTTCGATCGAGTCGATATTGGTGAGCTCGTCCTGGATGCGGCGCACGTCGGCCACGACCTTGCCCCGTTTCGGCAGAAAGTCGAGAGGGTCGATCTTGGTTTCAAGGCGGTACAGCCCGATGGTGCCCGCGAGCGCAATTACCGCCGAAACGACCGTCACCTGGCGGCTGTATCGCAGGAGCCAGTTCCCCAGCCGCGCGAAGCCGACGCTGCCGCTGGCCGTCTCCTTGACCGCGGGCAGGGGCAGCACCGTGAGGATTGCGGGAGTCACGAAAATGCCGGCGAAGATCGCCACGACGGCCCCCAGGGTCGACGCGTATCCGAACTGGGTGACCGGCAGGATATCGGTGACGCTCACCGAAAACAGGCCGATGGTCGTCGTGAGCATCGAAACCAGGCACGGCTTCCAGCACAGCCGCAGCGCCTCGCCCAGAGGATCAGCGGCCCCCAGCGACGCCTTGTAGTAATGGATGACGTGGATCGCGGCCTCGAGGGTGAAGACCATGACCATCACGGCCAGCGCCCCGAGAATGAAATTCATCTCCCCGCCGGCGGCCTTGAAGATCGCCAGCGTCAGGTTGATCGCCCAGAGCGTCAGCGCCAGAACGGCCAGCGACAGCTTCCAGTCACTGATCCAGTAGTAGAGCAGGCCCAGGCAGATCACCAGCGTCACGATGAAGAACTTCTGGTTCTCTTTCTTGCCCCCCAGGCGATCGAGCTCGGCAACCACCACCGGGCTGCCCGACAGAAACGATCGGTCGCCGTCGAGCCGGCAATATTCGAGTTCGCGGCGAATGTCGGCGACCGTCCCGGCGCGATCTTTGAGCCCCGCGTCGGAAAGCAGCACGATCAATCCGGCGAGCTTCTCGTCGCGCGACAGCGCCAGCCCCTTGAGCCGGCCCCGCGCCTCGCCGTCGGAAACGCCCGTTTCCGACATGATCGCCTCCATTCTTTGTGGAGACAGGCAGCGGCGCACGCCCGGCAGCCGCTCGATCCGGCCGCAAACCGCTTCGATCAGCGCGTCCCCCGCCGTCTCCCG
>JBLMWR010000839.1:0-9514 GCA_050257335.1 Deltaproteobacteria bacterium
ACTGGAGGCGATCCGCGCCATCGAAGACCCGACTCCGCAGATGCTGTACATCGAGCTCGATGCGCAGCGCCGCCTGGCCGACGCCACCATTCAGTACTATCGGGCGCTGGTCGAGTACGAAATCGCCGTGAAGAACGTGCATTTCGAAAAAGGCTCGATCCTCGAATACAACGGCATTTACCTCGCCGAACTCCCCTCGCCCGGAAAGGCGTACGAGGACGCTTACGAGAAGATCAAGTTGCGGACCCATGCCGCGCGCTGGGCCGCCGACGGGGCCAGCACCCGCGTCGTCAGCGAAGGGCTCGTGCCGCAGGCCTACGCGCCCGCCAGCCCCCCGCCGACCGTCCCGCGCCCGGCGGCCGGCGCAAATTCCGACGAAGCGCCGCCGCCCCCGCCGGAACCCGGTCCTCAGGCGCGCAAGACCCCATCAGCACCTCGCGACGCGGCTGGTGGCGACGCCGAACGCAAGATTGCTCCGACCAGCTTCCGGGCAAAACGGCCGTCCCATCCCACGCCACCGCACGAAACTGCTGAGATTCCGATTCTCGACGACGACCTCGCGGGCGGCGACGAGCAGTAGCCCGAACCGGCCGACATCGCCGCCGCTCCGGTTTCAGCGCGGCGACAACCCCAGGCTCGCGCGGTAGTTATCGCGAATCTTCGCGGCTCCGATCCGGTCGATAATGTCGCGCCATTCCCGCCCAGCGTCGTGCAGTGCCTGCTCCGGCGTCAATGAGCCGTCGAGACAGCGCCCCACGGCTTGCGCCAGACGATCGCGAAATTCCACACGGCCGGCGACCGGAAGTTCCGCCACGATGCGCGCGTCGCGCAGGCTCGTCGCCACCGCGTTCGTGTACGCTTCGGCTTCGGTTCCTTCCAGTCCGGGGCCAACGGCCTCGCCGGGATCGTGGAGTTGCGACTCGCGGCACAGACCGACGATTCCCGCCGGAAACCCTGATACGAAGTTCTGCCCCCGTACGCGGGCGAGCGCGTTCCAGGCGGCCTCGGTCTGAACCGTGGAATTTCGGGAAGAGGCGGCGATGGCCAGTCCGCCGAAACCGCACAGTGTCACTCGCTGGATTCCCTTTTCAGCCAGCGGCTCCCAGGCGCGGCGGGTGGGGTTCCACGTCTCGCGCGAGCCCGGCAGACGGACGAATCCAATTGTCATCCCCTCCGGCCGCTCGAGCGCTGACTCCGCCGCCAGTTCGCCGGCTGCCGGCGATTCCAGAGCGATGGCGAGGGCGGCCCTGCCGCGCAGAACCGCATCGCGGCAGTCGGCGGGCTCGTATGACAGCACTTCCCGGGGCATCTTCGCGACGGTTGCCTGCGACAGTTCCAGAGCGCGAACGAAGCCAGGGGTGTCGATCAGCGGGGCCCCCGAGTCGATATCAAAAAAGAGCGAATAGTGTCCCGGATGCTGGGCCAGGGAGACGGCCCGCGCCAGAAACATCGTGGGCCGGAAGGACTCGCTCCACGGTTCGACTGCCGCCAGTCCGGGCGCCCAGGCGCCGAGATTGTCAACGAGCTGCTGATATTCGTCCCAAGTCTGCGGCGGATTGAGGCCCGCGGCGCTCAATAGATCGTGACGGTAGTAGCAGACCAGCACCGGACACGAAACGGGGACGAACAGTGCGGTCCCCTTGCGGGCTGCCAGCTTTCCGGAAAGACCGCCAAACAGGTCGCGCCACCCCACGCCGTTTTCATCGTCTTCCATAATCTCGCGGGGAATCGGGGTCAGACTTCCGGCCCCCAGAAGCTCACCCACTTGCTCCAGCGGAAACATCGCCAGCGTCTGCCGGTCGACTCCCTCCGACCCGCCGAACGCTTCGGAAGCCGGGCGCGGCGGCAGCTCGCTGAGCGTGTACCGGGCGCCGGTCTGCGCCGCCCATTCGTTGAGCGGCGCTTCCCACGCTGTCCGGAAACCTCTGTCGGCAGGGACGCCGATATGAATCGTCTGTCCCGCGAACGGAAGGGCCTGGGCCGGTTTCTCCGACGGCTGCTCGCCGGGACAACCGGCCAGCGTGACGAGGCAGAGGAACAGGGATGGAGAAACTCGTCGCCACACGGGAAACCGCCTTTACGTGAATTGTCGCAGGTCAACGCTCTTCCGGCGCAGCGAGCAATTGTAGGAAAACTACGCTGTTGCGGCACGGATCGCTGGAAATTTCGACCGATCATGCCGTTACAACCGGCGATCGACGCGTCCCGGGCGGCGCGCACCAGGGACTCTTCGGTCCGTCCCGGAAATTTGCCCGCCCGGCGTCACGACGCAAGGTAGGGATTTGATTGCGGATTCGGTTTTGCAGGGCCCGAGCCGCTCTGCCCGCACACTGAGGGGACTTCCATGTCCGACGGACTGCTGGCGCTAGCGCCCATCCTTCCCGCGGGTATTTCCACCTTTCAGGCGATTCGTGCCTCCTTCCACGAGTCGCTGGTCATCCAGGTGCGGACGGAGCCGGTGCAAGACCTCGCCGTGCGCCGATTGCTGGAAGAATTGACGCCCACGGAGCCGATGGCCGAGATCGTGGCAATGGATGGCGGGCTCGACGTCGTAAGATGACGAACGGTTCGCCAGCCACGGATCATCAATACAGTGACTCAGCCGAGCTGACGGCCATCATTCATTTACCGTCACGATCACCGTCCCGCCGCGGCTGATCAGGTCGATGCCGCCGGATCGATCGGCCCCGGTCAGTACCGCGTCGAGCCGTTCAGTCCGCGAGAAAAAACTCTCCGGCCCAGGGGCCCGCGTCCCGATCGACGTCACTCCGCGCCAATCGCGACCGGCGCCGTCGGCGAGGCGACCGGTCGTAAAACTCGTGTCCTCCAGAAAGTCCTGGCGGGCGTTGGTGTGGACGCTGCCGCAATTCGTCAGGGCCTGCAGCGGCCGGTCGCCGAGCGCGTCGCGTGTCAATTGCAATTCGACGCGCCCCGACTCGGAGAGCAACCGATGGGGCTTCGCGGCCAGCGACGTCATGGCGACGAGAGCCGTGTCGCCGAATTCGTTCCGTACGTCGATTCGGCCGGAAATGTCCGCCAGCTTCAGATCGCCGCGCGTGAACCAGGCGGTGAAGTCTCCATCCACATTCCGGCAGGTGAGGACGCGCGGCGGGGGAGTGAAGGCCGTGCGCCGGCCCCCCTCGTGGTGCGTCCCCGTGTTGGCAAGTTCCATCGTGGAGACAATGGTCACGTTGCCGCGCACGGAGTCGATCAGATCGAGCGGCGCGTTGTCCACGGTCAGATCGCCCTGCAGGCTGTGGATGCGAAACGTTCCGTTATAGTCGCGGTTCTGAGAGCCGGCCCGGGAGAGCACGAGGGACGCGTGCAGATCCGTCACGTCGAGGCCCGCCAGGCAACCGCGCAACGCGACCGATCGGCACCTGGGCAAGTAGACCGTAAGCGCGGCGTGCCGCTGCCAGTCGCTTCCCAGCGTCCCTCCGCCGTCCGGGGACTTGATCCCCACGACGATCTGCCGGTTACCCTGTTTGTGCGTGAGCCCTTCGATTTCAAGCGCGTCGATCGGTTTTCCCTGAAACTCGCGATAGATGGCGAACCCGCCGGCCATCTGCAGCAGGAGCGCCTGCCGCGATCTGCGGCTTTGTTCGTCCAGCTTCTTCCCGTCGGGGCCGGCCAGAAACTTCTTCTCTTCGGCATCGATTTCCGCTTTCGTGCGCCCGACGAGACCCGGCGCCGGTCCGTGCCTGTGAACGACCTTCAGGCCTTTAAGATGCTGATCCACGGGCTTCTCGTCGGGCGCGAGAACCGTCTTTTCGAGGACGCATTTCACCTGCGGTCCGTCCCACCCTTCGATACGAATGTTGTCGGCGGTGATCACGAGCAGCCGTTCGGGGCCGAGGTCGAACAGCGTCGTCTCGGTCTGCTGGTGCACTTTCACCGGCTGGACAAGCACTTTCTTCTCTTCAATTTCAGCCCGCAGGCGGTCGAGCTGTTCCTGCAGGATGCGGAGTTCCCGCTGGGCTTCTGGGCCGGTGATCCGTTCTGCGTCGAGGTCCTGCTGGAGGGTCTTCATCCGTGCCAAAAGGCGGTCGTAGTCTTCTTTAAGCCCGCGGGCGATGAAATACGCTCCGCCGCGCTGGTGTTTCAGCAGCTCATGGCCGGGAGGCGCCGTCCCTTCCACGCGGGGCGGATCCTGCCCGTGCGCAGCCGGCGCGACGAAAGAACCAACAAGGACGACCAGCCAGGCGCTGCAGCGCATGCCGCAGCCTGAAGAAGCACCGAATATCGAATCGTTCAGCGTGGACATGAGTGCCTCCTTAAAGGCAGACCTGTGACTGCGGGCATTGACTTCTCCCCCCCATTCCGACGACAGCAGGGGGGCGCACCACTTTTCATTCGAACACCGAAACGCCAGGTGCTGTCTGTCACCACTTCTCATACTGATTCAACGCGATCATCACTTCCCGCCGGGCTTCGAGTCGCTGCGCCGTCGTTCGCAGCGACTTCAACTGCGCGTCGAGCTGACTGGCCGCGTCGGCCAACTGTGAAAAATCGTCGGCCGGATCGAGCTGAACGACTGTCACCGGCGACACGATCGTCGGCGGTTTCACCCACAGCGCGGGACCGACGAATGCGATGAAAAAGCAGGCCACCGTCGCCAGGCAGGCGACAGCCGGAACCCAGCGACGCCGATGCTCGGGCCGCAGGACGACCCCTTCCGCCGCGCGGATCCAGAGTTCGCGGACCCTCGGCGAAAGCAGATCGGGCGTGGCGAGCCTCGACTTTGCGGCGCGAAACGCCGAATACACGGCGGCACAGCGCGGGCAGCGCGCCGCGTGCCGCCGCGCGCGCATCCGCCGCCATGGGCCGCCGGTCTCCAGATCGGGCAAGAAATCTTCGCAGTTCATTCCAGTGCGCTCCTGAGCGTCGCCAGCGCGGAATTCAAGCGGCTCTTCACGGTACCATCGGCAATTCCCATGGCCGCCGCCGTCTGGGAAATGGACAAACCACCAACGTAGTGCAGCACGACGACTTCCCGGACACGGTCCGGAAGGGTGCCGATCGCCGTATGCACCCGATCGCAATCTTCCGCCTTCTCGGCCAGTTCTCGAGGGGACCTGGCGGAAGCATCGGGCGGATCGAGCAATGGCTCGCCCCGCGGCCGGCGCGTCTGCAGGTCGAGAAACGCACGGTATCCGATGCTCATCAGCCAGCTCCTGGGATTCCGCAGCCACGGTCGCGACGAGAGGTTCTTCCAGACGCGGACGGCCGTCTCCTGAAACGCGTCGTCGGCATCAGGCTGATTTCCACAAAGCCGCCGCAGCAGGCCCATAAGGGCCCCGCCGTGGGCTTCGAACAAGGCCGTAAACTGTTCATGATCCGACTCTTGCGCCACGGTCGTGCCCCGGGGTCTGTGCGGCCGGACCGACTCCCCGGCCGCGCGTTGCGTCCTGTTCCGCGTCGTCGCCAACCAACCGCCCATCTATGACGGCAGCAACGCGGGATCTGTTCGAAGGATTTATAAACAATTCCACCGCAACCCGGATCATTCAAAGAGGGGAGTCATTCGCGGGACCCATGGCGGTTGTTCGACGGCTGCGACCCGTCGAACAGGAGCGCTGCATGGACGGCGGATTCGTCATTCGCGTGTTGCTCGTCTGTCTGCTCTGCGTCGGGGCGGCTGCGCCTTGCAACGCGGGGATGCCGTCGCCATTGCAGACAGGCCGGACCGCTGAGAATTCTGCATTGGAACCGGGGTCGGGTGACGCCGGGAGCGGGGCCGATGCGCGATGGCAGGCACTCTCTTTCGTTATTGCCTGCCTCCTGCTCTCGGCGTGGGGCGTGAATGGGCTCTGGAACATGCTTCGCCGGGACCTGACGTTTCTGCCGGCAATCGGCTACACCGGTGCGCTGAGCCTCATCATTTTGTGGGGATTCCTTTTCATGATCGTTCTGACCATGATTTCCGGGGCGCGGGAGCTGATGACCCCCGGCGCATGGAAAAAACGGGGCTGGACGTATCAACTCGCCGATGCGCGGCCTGGCGACGACGGTGCGGAGCGCGACCGGGCATTCGAAGAACTGAGATTTGCCCCCTGGAACTACGCGGCGACGCATGCCGGGCGATTTCCAGCGGAGAGCGATCCTGCCATCGACCAACGCCTCTGGGAGATTCCCGGATGGGGCGGGCTCCGCTATCTCTACGCCGCCGGCCATTCGGTCGAGCCGCCGGGCAGCGCGCCGGTCGCAGCAGAAGAACAACCTGAAGCAGATCGGGCTGGCAATCCACGGCTTCCACGATGTAGCTCAGGCCTTCCCTTCCGGCGGAACGATCGACGACCGCTGCAGGCTGATGCATGGCTGGGCGGCCTTCATTGGCCCGTACATCGGCTTTACGACAGGCGAGATCGATTTCTCGATTCCGTGGAACGAGCCGCCGAACGATCGCCTGTACCGTTGCGGCATGCCCGTGTTCATCAACCCTCAGATTCCCGAAGTCTTCGACAGGAAAAGTTTCGGATTGAGCCATGTGTTGGCGAACGTCCACGTTCTGCCCATTTCGCGCGTGTCCCGGGTTGCGGGGCATTCTCCGGGAGAGGCCCTGGCGGCGGCCCAGGCGGCCGACGATCGCGACCTTCGCAATCTGCCGCTCCGGTTTTCGGCGATTCATGATGGTCTGGCGAACACGATGCTGATCGGCGAGGCGGCGGGGAATTTCCGCCCCTGGGGGCATCCGGCCAATGTCCGGGATCCGGCGCGTGGCGTCGGTCAATCGCACGACGGGTTCGGCGGGCCGCCGGGCGCCGGCGGGGCCCAGTTTCTGATGTGCGACGGCTCGGTGCGCGCCGTCGCGAATCAGACCGACGCGCGCATTCTGCGGGCTCTGGCGACGCCGTCAGGAAATGAATTCAGTCCCGCGGAAACTCGGCAGTAGCCCAGTACCGAAGGGATCAACTCGCCGGCGTGGAGGGCCGACGCATGCCGCACGATCCGCCGCTGATCGAATGCCGTGATTTTTTCCGGTTGCGGTCAATTCCGCCTCTTGAGGATTTTGGGGTTGAAGTTCGAATGCGGCGAAGGCATCATCGAAAACGCCGGGCCGCTGGAAATTGATCGCCGGGAAGCTGCTGGTCCGTCGCGGGCGCGAACGGCAGGAGGGGAGCCGCCATGCAGCCATTTCGATTTGCGCCGGAGCTGTTCGAGTGTCGCAATGCGGTGCTGGCGGAGCTGTCGGAGGCCGGCTACGAGTGGTTGTCGCACTTCTCGTCGATCGATGCGATGCACGACGTCTTCGGGATCGAGGTCTGCGGCATTCACGACGAGAACGACGCCGTCACCATCGCCGCGATCCTGGCGCGGATGTTTCCCAAATGGCACCCGGGCTGAATGCAATACAACGACTGCGGCCGTGAGCCGGGCTGGATCGTCAGAGTGCAACGGGACCAGGACCGTCCTTTCGAAGACTGGAAAGTATCAGATTGAATCGCCGCCAATGAACTACCGCTTCGCCGCCGCCTCCGACGCCGCGATCCTGGCCGGCATGAACCACCAGTTGATTCGCGACGAAGGGCATCGCAACCCGATGACGGTGGCCGAACTGGAAGACCGGATGCGCGGCTGGCTGGAAGGCGAATACCGGGCCGTCATTTTCGAACAGGACGTTCAGCCGACAGGGTACGCCCTTTTCCGCAACGAAGCCGAGTTCGTCTACCTGCGCCAATTCTTTGTATGTCGCGCGTTTCGCCGGCAGGGGGTCGGTCGTGCGGCGATGCACTGGCTGCTGGTCAATGTCTGGAACGGCATCGAGCGGGTACGGCTGGAGGTGCTGGTCGCAAATTCCGCAGGAATCGCCTTCTGGCGCGCGCTCGGATTTCGCGACTATGCCCTGACGATGGAGCGCGAGTGATCGCGCCATGTGGCCCGCCTGAAGGCAGTGCTACGAACGTTTCGGTTCAACGCGAACCTCTGTTCCGACGGAAACACCAATTTGTCTCGCCGCGCTGCCGCCGTTGACGGCGATTTCCAGAGATCCCGAACTGCCAATCAGAGCGAGGAGCTGTCCGGAGGAAACGTCGGCATAGCAGCGGCTCACACCTGCGATGCGGCTGTCGCCAAGGTAGACGAGAAAGCAACCGCGTTCTCCGGCGGGAAGATCGGCTTCGCGGACGTTGGTGATCAGGTTGCCGAACGCGTCGACCGATTCCACCCGGCCGATCAACGTCTGCCCGATCCGGCGCGGCTCTTCGAGGAACAAGGTCACGAGCGTCGCCACGTCGACTGCCGGGCCGAAATCGGCCAGGTCGGCACCGCGAGTCCAGTGAGCGGCGACGGGGGCGAGAATGTCGCGACCGTGAAAGGTCGCCGAGACGGGCTTTCGCCAGAAGCGATCGTCGGCCAGGCGATGGATGCGGGCCGGAGGAAAACGGCGGAAGAGCAAAGTGAGCAGGCCGTTGTCGGGGGCGAGGAACCGCTGGCCAGCCGCCTCTGCGGCCAGCAGCGCCCGGTCGCTCCCCACTCCAGGATCGACCACCGCCACATGGACCGTACCGGCTGGAAAGACGCGGGCGATTTCCGCGATCACCGCTGCCGCGCGCCCGACATCCTGCGGCGGAATCGCGTGGGTGACGTCCACGAGCTGCACATCGGGCGCGATCCCCAAAATCACTCCCTTCATTTGCGCGACATAACTGTCGCAAATGCCGAAATCGGTAGTGAGCGTGACGATCGACACGTTGAAATCCGGAATGCGGAGTTCGGAATGCGGAATGAACTGGCACCTGACGACTACACGATCTGCAGAGACTCAACGCGCCGGGACTCTTCGATCAGTTCGTCATCATCGAGCCGGCCCTGGGGAACGAGGGTCGTCTCGGCGAGCCGGCCGCTGGTCATGTCCCGTCCCTGGACCGAGATCCGCCCGTCGCTGGAATAGCGGCAGATGACCTCGATCGGCGAGCGTTCGGGTAGATCGGGGGGAAGATTATCGAGGATGAACTCGCCAATCTGAACGCAGGCGTCGGCCTCCTTCGCCTCGCCCTCCAGGACCCGCACCCGAACCTGCCGCTGGTTGGGGCTGCTGGTGTGGTAAATGCGGGCGCACTCGGCGGGCAGCCGTGTGTTCTTGGGGATCAGGATGCTGTTGGCGTATCCTTCGGGAGTGCGGACTGCGATGCCGAGGCTGTGGGAATTGACGTCGATTGCCTGAAACACGGCCCAGTTGTTCGGTCCGGGGTTGGAGGGGCCGGCCGCCGGCGCGGCCTCGCGCGCCTCCCGCCGGGTCAGCAGAATCCCTCCGTGGAGCGCTGCGCCGTGCGCGACCGCCTCGTCGGGCGAGAGGCTGAAGTCGAGGACGCGATTGGTGACCCGTTTGAGCATCTCGCGAACGTGCGGGACGCGGGTCATCCCGCCGACGAGCAGCACGCGGTCGATCTGCGGCCACGACAGCCCGGCTCTCTCGACGATCAATTCGGTCGTCGCCTGGGTCCGCGCCAGGAGGTCGGAGGTCAGGCGATCGAACAGGGCGCGCTGCAATTCGATGGAAAACCGCTGGGCGGCA
>JBLMWR010000840.1:0-2532 GCA_050257335.1 Deltaproteobacteria bacterium
GTATTTTCCGCAATTTCCCCTCTGGTTGAAAAAGTGCCCGACGATCCCATTCACAAGGCTGACGTTCTCATTGAAGCCATGGGCTGGATCCGCCGGTTCCGCGACCGGCTGGTGGTCATCAAGCTCGGCGGCAGCGCGCTCGAGGATCCCGATACGGTCAGCCACCTCCTCACCGACGTGATCTTCATGGAGACGGTCGGGATCAAGCTGGTGCTGATCCACGGCGGCGGCAAGGCGATCAGCGCCGCCATGAAGAACTCTCAGCTCGTCCCCCGGTTCGTCCAGGGCCGGCGTTACACCGACCTGGCAACTCTCGAAATTGTCGCCCGGGTGCTCGCCGGCGAAATTTGCGCCGCTCTGGTGAGACAGATCCGCGAGCGCGGAGGCCAGGCGGTCGGCTTCAGCTACCTGACGCAGAACGTCCTCACCGCACGGAAGCTGGTACTGCACGGCGAGCATGGCGAGCCGCTCGACCTGGGTTACGTCGGCGAAGTCGCCGACGTCAACCGCGAGCTGCTCCTCAAGACGTGCCGGTCGGGGGCCATCCCGGTGATCCCTTCGATCGCCCTCGACAAAAGCGGGCAGAAATATAACGTCAACGCCGATACGGCCGCCGCCGCCGTGGCCCGCATCCTCGACGCCGAGAAGCTGATCTTTCTCAGCGACGTGTCAGGAATCTACCGCAACCGAACCAAACCCGAGACCCTGGTGTCTCACCTCACCGAAGGCCAGTGCCGCGAGCTGATCGCCGACGGCACGATCGATTCGGGGATGGTCCCCAAGGTGGAAGCGGCCCTCGACGCCCTCAAGGCGGGGGTCAAGAAAGTCCACATTGTCGACGGCCGCATGCCGCACTCGCTGCTCGTCGAGATTTTTTCGGATAAGGGGATCGGAACGGAAATTGTCCCCTGACCGATAAGGAGTTACCGAAGCCGCAATGGCCGTTCTCTCTCCCTCCGGGTGAGGGCAGGGCGGTCAGGCAGCGCGGCCCTCACCCTGGCCCTCTCCCGGAGGGAGAGGGAGAAATGTTGTTCCAGAATCATCGCCGCGACCACGCCAGACCGTCGCCGTATCTATTCATCGACTTCAGAGAGGACCTCCGTGCACCCCGCCGCAACTCAGAGCAGCCAGGCCACTATCGAGACCTTCCAGAAATACGTCATCCCCAACTACACGCGCTATCCGGTGTGCCTGGTGCATGGCGAGGGATCGTATGTGTGGGATGCCGAAGGAAAGAAGTACCTCGACCTTTTTCCGGGCTGGGGCTGCAACATTCTGGGCTACGCCCCGCCGCGGGTGGTCGAGGCGGTCCAGCAGCAGGTCACGCATCTCATCCACGTCCCGAATACGTGGTACACCGAAGCCCAGGGGAAGTTGGCCGAGGCCCTGTGTACCCGCAGCTTCGGCCAGGCCTTTTTCTGCAACAGCGGAGCCGAGGCAAACGAAGGGGCAATCAAGCTGGCGCGGCTGTGGGGTTCGCCGCAGGGAAAGCACAAGATCATCACGTTCGAAAACAGTTTTCACGGCCGCACCTACGCCGCCGTCACCGCCACGGCTCAGCCGAAGTATCACGAAGGGATCGGCCCCCTCGTTCCCGGATTCCGCTATGCCCCATTCAACAATCTCTCGGCCGTGCTTGAGCTGGTCGACAAGGAAACCTGCGCGATTCTGATCGAGCCGGTGCAGGGGGAAGGGGGTGTCAACATTCCCCGCGGCGAATTCCTCGCCGGCCTGCGCAAGATCGCCGACGACAACGGCCTCCTGCTGATCTTCGACGAAGTGCAGACCTGCATGGGACGGACGGGGACGTGGTTCGGCTACCAGCAATGGAATGTGCAGCCCGACATCCTGACGATGGCCAAGGGGATCGCGGGAGGGGTCGCCTGCGGGGCGTTGATTGCCCGACCGGAGATCGCCGCGTTTCTCAAACCTGGCAAGCACGCCAGCACGTTTGGCGGCAATCCGCTGGCGATGGCGGCTGGCCTGGCGACCGTCGACACGATCGAAAAGGACAAGCTTCTCGACAACGTCGCCGTCATGTCGGCACGCTTCCGCGATCAATTTGAAAAGCTCAAGTCCGAACTCAAGATCATCCGCGAGCTGCGCGTCCGCGGAATGATGATCGGCATCGACCTGACAATCACCGGTGCCCCCGCCGTTGTCAAATGCATGGAACGCGGCGTGCTCATCAACTGCACCCACGACACCGTCATTCGGCTGCTCCCCGCCCTGAACATCACCGCTCAGCAGGTGGACGAAGGCGCAGCCGTCGTAAGCGACGCCCTGCGCGAGATGGCCAAAGGCGCTTAAACAAGCGGAGCGCGCATGTGGAAAACGAGTACGTCATTGGTGCCGAGTTCTATGACTGCGTCGAGGCCTATCGGACCCGCGCTGACGTTGGCTTCTTCGTCGATCTTGCAAGAGAGACCGGCGGGCCTGTTCTCGAGCTGGGATGTGGAACTGGGCGAGTCCTGATTCCCACGGCACGCGCCGCCATCGAAATCGTGGGGCTCGATCAATCGCCCCAGATGC
>JBLMWR010000841.1:0-6268 GCA_050257335.1 Deltaproteobacteria bacterium
GGAAACTCCTCCCGCGGATGCTCCTCAGGCCGCCACTCCGCCGCCGCGTGCTCCCGAGGCGCCGCCGCCGACTCCGGCCGCGCAGACTCCGTCCGCCGCTCCGGTGCCGAACGACATTGGCGATCAGTTATTGCGGATGCAGACGGAGCGGCAGCAGCTTCAGGTCATGCGGGCGCAGCTCGCCGACGAACTCCAGCGAATGCGCGCCGGCAGGATCGACTCCGCCGGCTCGGCGACCGACCGGCGCGGCCGGCAGGGCTCGGCTGCCCGGGAGTACCGTCCCAGGATGCTGCGCGTTTTGCTCGATCCGGGCCGTGCGTCCAGCCGGAGCGTCGCCGAGCTCCTCTCCGAAGTCGTCGTTCTCGGAAGACTGTCGGGCATCCAGATCGCGACGCTCGAATCCGGCGACTGCCGGACTTGCGAGTTGACCCGCCTGCGGACTTCATCACGAACGCCTGCCATCGGGGGAGGAGATCGGACCGTCCTCGAGGTCCGTCTGACGAACGGCGAAGAGGGCCAGGTCCAGTTGTGGGACCAGTTCCAGGCGTCGCTGTGCATGATCATTCCCCTGGATGCCGGGCTGGCCGGGATGTTTCCCCTGGGAAGTCCCGCCCCGGTCGATCACAAGTATCGGGCAATCGGCCGAGACGCCGTCACTCTGGCGAATGGGGAAGCGTCGCAGCGAGCGGCGTTGAATCCGGTCAGCCGGACGGGCGCCCTTCCGGTCGACCTCATCACGCAACAATTGCAGAAAATCGAAGGGCTGGTGCGCCGTCTGGGGGGCGAATCGGGTGCGGTCGTCGAGCTGGCCTCTCCGGATGAGGGGGCCTCCAGCGGGGGAGAGAGGCCGGTGCGCGGACGGCGCTGCTGGCGCGGGAAGCGGTTCTGGATCGGGAGTCTGGCTTCGGCGTCGGCTCTCGGGCTGGGCGCCGGCGCCTACTGGTGGACGACAATCGCGCGGTTGCTGGGCATCGCGGGACTGTGACGTGCCGCTGCGGCGGCGCGACGCGCGCCCCGCACGAAGCACAGACGGCGCCCTTCAAGAGAGCGGATTTACGGGACGAGGCGCACTTCGCGCAGGTCCATCACGGCGGCGCCGGGTTTCTTGCGCGGCTTGACCGAAAGAGTGTAACGGCCGGGCTGGTCGATCTTCACCATCCCGATTTCCCGGCGGACGAACTTCTGGAAACCGCCGGTCTCCTGCACGGTAACGCGAAACGTCTGATCGGCCACCAGAAAATCGACTTCGCTGCCGCCGCTGCCGTTGCCGCACCCTTGCAGGATTTCCAGCCGCAAATTCCCCGGTTTCGTGATCTGGAACTCCCAGCTCACCCAGTCGTCGGCACGGACCCAGTAGCCGAGCGTGTTCTTGTGCGGCAGCGGCTCGAAGCGGACCATGACGCCGTGCACGTCGGCGGTCTTCGCGGGCAGCGTGACGCTGCCGTCGGCGGCCTGGGGATTCGGGATGTAACCGGGGTTTGGGCGCATCTCCGACGCGCCGACAGACTGCCGCCATTCACGGAGCCGGGTTGCGAGTCGCTCGGCTTTCTCGGGGAAGCGGTCGATCAGATTCGTGCTTTCGCCCGGGTCGTTCCTCAAATCGAAGAGCTCGAGCCGGCCCGTTTCGTAGAACTCGACGAGCTTATCGTCGCCGTCGCGAACGGCTCCCCCCGGGCGCCCTCCCTGATTGCTGTAATGCGGGTAATGCCAGAACAGCGCCCTTTCTTCCAGTACGCCTGATTGCCGCAACAGGGGCGTCAGACTCATCCCGTCGATCGGGGCGGGGGCCGGGGCGAGATTCAGGATTTCCATGATCGTGGGTACGAGGTCGATGCTGCACGCAGGGACGTCGCAGACGCTCTCGGGCCGGGTCGTGCCGGGCCATTTGATGATGAGCGGCACCCGCACGCCTCCCTCGTACAGATATCCTTTCCCCTCGCGCAGCGGCGCGTTCGACGTGGCCGGTGTATGAGGCCCTTCGGTCGTCGCCAGTCCGCCGTTGTCAGAGGTGAACACGACCACCGTCCGGCCGGCGAGCTTCAAATCCTCGAGCCTCTGCAATACCCGGCCGACGCTCTCATCGAGACTTTCGAGCATTGCCGCGTAGATCGGATTATTCTGCGGCAAGGCGGGTTTGGGGAGCGCCTCGTATTTGCGGGTCAGATCGGGTTTCCCCTGCAGGGGAATATGAACGGCAAAATGCGGCAGATACAGAAAGAAGGGCCGCTCGCGGTTCTGTTCAATGAATTTCTCGGCCTGCGCCGTCAACCGGTCGGTGAGGTACTCACCGTCCGGCGCCTGTTCAAGGCCGGGCATGAAGCGGCCGTCCCGCTGGTACGGGGCGAAATAACTCTTCGGCGAGCCGGCCGCGTCCCCGGCGATGTTGACGTCGAACCCCTGTCTCTGCGGCTCGAATCCCGCTCCCCCCAGATGCCATTTGCCGATCGAAGCGGTTGCGTACCCTGCCGAGTGCAGGCGCTCGGCGAGCGTCGTTTCGGCAAGCGGCAGCTCCTGATGAAACGCGGGGCGGAGCAATTTCTGCGACGGCATGTCGGGGCGACCGGGGAGCCAGTCGGTCAGGTTCAGACGCGCCGGGTATTTACCGGTCATCAGTGCCGCCCGCGTCGGCGAGCAGACCGGGCAGGCGGCGTAGGCCTGCGTGAACCGCATCCCCTCTTTTGCCAGCCGGTCGAGATGCGGCGTGCGATGGAACCGGCTGCCGTAGCAGCCCAGGTCGGCCCAGCCCAGATCGTCGGCGACGATCAGGACGATGTTGGGCGGCGCTTCGGCGCTCTGTAGTGCGCAGATCCAACTCAGTGAAATCACGAGACTCAGGAATCCCGAAATCCTCCATGGCCGGCGCGCTGTCACTCCTGCTTCCCTCCTCATTCTTCGTTGGTTTCCCGGTGCTGTACTCTCGAACTCGCCGACCACTGAGCCAGATGACGTCATTCGTTGCGCGTCCGGCACCTCCGTAAAAAATGCGCAACGAGTGCGGCTACTGTCAACGTGCCGCCGAGGATGGACCCGATGAGTCCGAGTGCATTCCATTGCATTGCGTTGCTGACGCTTGTCGCCACATCGGCTGGCGAGACTGTGCTTGAGTCAGTGACCACCCTGAAAGTTCGAAACATTCCAATGGTTGTCAGGCCAAAGGCAATGAGCGGAGATCCAACCAGCAACACGATCCCGATGAACAAACAAGACTTTATGGACGGATTCATGCATTCTCCTCCTGGGCTGCGGCGTGCCGTCGAGGTCGTTTCCTCGAATCGCACCTCCAAATTCGTTCGTTCTCGGCCCCGATGGTGCGCAAGGCGGCATCACCATCTCATGCGAGCAGTTCAGAAACAATCTTCGCCTTCGTCACCTCGGCATCGGTGAGGCTGGCATCGCGGCCGTCGTGGGGATAGGTGAGCTTCAGGTGATCGAGTCCCAGGGCATGAAGCAGCGTGGCGTGCAGGTCATGGACGCTCACCACTTTTTCCACCGACTTATATCCGAAATCGTCGGTGTTCCCGTGAACGTAACCCGCTTTGATCCCCCCGCCCGCCAGCCACAGCGAGAAGCCGTGCCGGTTGTGGTCGCGGCCGTCGGTGCCCTGCGAGACCGGCAGCCGGCCGAATTCTCCCGTCCACATCACGATCGTCGATTCCAAAAGCCCGCGCTGCCGCAGGTCTTTGACGAGCGCGGCGCCGGGCTGGTCGGTCATGCCGCACAACCCTTTCAGGCTCTCGGCGTTCTTGCTGTGCGTGTCCCACGGCTGCCCCTTCAAAAAGATCTGCACGAAGCGCACGCCCTGCTCGACGAGCCGCCGTGCCAGGAGGCACCGCGTACCGTATTCCTGCGTGGCCGGCTGGTCGAGGCCGTACATCTTGCGGGTCGCTTCGGTTTCCTTCGACAGGTCAAGCACTGCAGGCACGGCGGTCTGCATCCGGGCGGCGGTTTCGACGTTGGCAATCCGCGCAGCAAGCTCCGCGTTTCCGGCGTGCCGCTCCAGGTGCCGGCGGTTGAATTCCGCCAACAGCTCGAGCTGCTTTCGCCGGGCCGAGGCGAGAGCGCCGGCCGGGGGAGCCAGATTCAGAACAGGAGCGGTCCCCGAGCGGAAAGTCGTTCCCTGATAGAGAGCCGGCAGCCACCCCGATGTCCAGTTCTTTTCGCCGTCCACCGGGAGGCCCCCCGGATCGGAGAGGACCACATAGGCCGGGAGGTTTGCGTTTTCCGATCCGAGCGCGTAGACGACCCACGAACCCATCGACGGCATCCCGGCCAGGAATTTTCCGGAATGGATCAGCCGCAGCGCCGATTCGTGGTCGACCGATTCGGTCATCATCGAGCGGACGAGCGTGATTTCGTCGGCGATGCCGCCCGTGTGCGGCAACAGCTCGCTCAGCTCCATGCCGCACTCGCCGAACTTCTTGAACTGGAACGGGCTCCCCAGGACGTTCCCGGCCTGCTTGTCGAAATGGATTTCGAGATTCCCGCCCGGGTAGGGCTTGCCGTTCCATTTCGTGAGCTCGGGCTTGGGGTCGAAGAGGTCCATCTGGCTGGGGCCGCCGTGCTGGAACAGGCAAATGACCGCCCTGGCCCGGCCGGCGCCCTGATTTCCCGCCGTGTGCGGCGGCCGCGGGCCGGAATCTGCGCAAGCCCGATCCTGCGCCAGGAGGTACGCCAGCGCCAGCGGCCCCAGGCTTCCGGCATAATGCGACAGGAAGGCCCGCCGGGATACCGTCAAGTCATCGATCAGCATGGCGCTGCTCACTCCACGTACAGGAATTCATTGCTGGCCAGCAGCATCTGGCAGAAATCGATCCACGCCCGGGAGCGGGGATTGGAATCGGCCGGATACTCGGCAGTTTGTGCTTCGAGGAACGTGCGGGCCGTTTCGACGTCTTTGCCGCCGGCCTCCCGCCCCCAGGCGATCAGGTACGCCAGTCGGACTCGGGCGCTCTCGTCGCTCGCCTCGCGTTCGAGCCGCGCTGCAAAGCGTCTCGCCCCTTCCAGCACGAAGTCGGAATTGAGCAGCGCCAGGGCCTGCAGCGGCATTGTCGAGACCGCCCGCTGCACCGAATTGAACACGATCGTGGGGGCGTCGAAGACCGTCAGAAAGCTCACCATCTCCGTCCGCCGCTGCCTGAGGTAGATCGACCGCCGCCGGCCCGCGCCATTAGGATCGGCACTCACGACCTCGCCGGTATCGCTTCGCTTCGTCGGAACCGGCGGCCCGCCGACCCGCGGGTCGAGATCGCCACACACAGCCAGCAGCGCATCACGAATTGCCTCGGCATCGAGTCGCCGTGTGGCAAAGCGCCACAGCAAGCGATTGTCGGGGTCTTTCAATTTGCCCCGTTCGTCATCGCGGCTGATCTGCCGGTAGGTGGCAGAATTGAGGATCAATCGGTGCATTCGCTTCATGCTCCACGCGCCGTCCTCTCCGGTTCGCATCTCTTTCCCCCCCTTTCGCAAGGGGGGGGCTGGCGGGATCGCGCTGCTTGTCTCTTTGGGCTCAATCACCACACCACCTGCCCCCCCTTCCCTCCCCTTACGAAGGGGGGAAAGCGCCGGCGGCGAAACAAACTCGTGGGCCAGCCAGTCGAGCAGCTCCGGATGCGAGGGGGCGGCGCCGGTCAGCCCGAGGTTGTCGGGCGTAGCAACGATCCCGGTGCCGAAATGATGCTGCCAGAGCCGATTGACCTGGACCCGCGCCAGCAGGGCGGCCGGCGACGAACCCTGCGCGGTTGCCCAGTTGGCGAAAGCCAGGCGCCGGCCCGTCGTCTTTGCCGGCGCCGGCGGCGACTGGACTGTGAACGGATGCCGTTCATCCGAAAGGACCGCCGGACCCGCCGGCTCGACCTTCACCGACGGCTTGCCGTAGTCCCCGCGTTCCAGCAAAAACAGGTCGGGCGGGGTTTCGGAGACGTCGCTCACCCAGGCAATCTTCCCGGGGCGCTCCTTCAAGGTCGAACGCTTCTGCTGCGCTTCGTCGATCGGCCTTTTCTTCGCTTCCAGCGCGTTGCGGAACTGATCGCGGATGGCGGCCGCTTCTGGCCCGGCAGGGAATCGCTCGACCAGCACGTTATCGACGACGAAACTGCGGCCGCAGCAGTATTCGAAACCGAAACCGCCGTCGGGGAGATCGGCTGCAGCCAGCTCCAGCGACTTGCCGTCGGGGAGAAAATCGACCAGGTGCTCCAGCTTGAATTTTCCGTTCTCGAGGTGCGTAATCCGCACGCCGAAATTCTGTCCCGGTTTGTATCCCGTCCCGCCG
>JBLMWR010000842.1:0-7531 GCA_050257335.1 Deltaproteobacteria bacterium
CCTTGAACCCCTCGAGATTCAACGGGACGTCCTTGTTTTCCTCCTCGATCTGCCGGCGGGAGACGAAATACCGCTTGAGGGAGGTGGTGATCATCACGATCGGTTTCAGGACGATCTCGTCGGGGTCCTTTTTCTTCGCGGTCGGCTTATTGACGATCAGGCTTTCCAGGTCGGTCGTCACCCCCCGCAGCACCATCTTGTTCTTGAGCTTCACCTCGGCGGCGTGCAGACCCCGGCCGGCAAGCGGCGAAAGCACGGAGCCCAGCGCCACCACCGGCAACAGGGCCGTCAGCCGCAATATCCACCGCGATCGGAACATCACGCCCCTCCGGAAGAGCCACTCGCGTCTTGCGCAGGATGGGCTTCCCAGCCCGTCCGTATCATGCGCTCGAATCTTAAAAAAAACCACCGATCCATTTCGTCAAGATTGGAGCGTGAATTATAGCAGAAACTGCCTGCCGCGAGCGGAAAGAGATTCTCACGCAAAGGCACAATGACGCCAAGGAACGAAGGGGGCGATCAGTCGCCACCTTTGCGGCTTTGCTCCTTTGCGTGATGTCTTTCCGGCAACCGACGTGGCGACTGATGGCGGGTTGACGCCGGCTGGATCGCCTCCGCAAACGCGCCCCGCGGCGTGCCTTCCAAAAATACCCCCGTCCGTTTGGCAGGTCACGCGGGACCTACGACAGGCCCGACGGTTTCAACGGCAGGTCACGGTGATACAATCGAATGGCGAATCGACGCTCCGGTGCCTGCCACGACATCATCAGACCATCCAGCTCTTGCGAGGTTCAAATCACGGCGCCATGGGATTCATCAATATTAACGAGTTTCAGCCGATCGAGCCTGTGCCCGGGTGCCGGATGCGGACGCCGTTCGGCAAGAACCTGATGCTGTCGTACCTCGAAATGGACGACGGGGCCGAGGTGCCGCTCCATTCGCATCCCCACGAACAGGGGGGGATGCTGATCAAGGGGACGCTGGAACTGACGATCGGCGACGAGACCCGGCGGGTCGAGCCGGGAGCGATGTTTCTGATTCCGCCGGGAGTCCCCCACAAAGCGGTCGCCGTCGGCGGCCCGGTTCTGGTCCTCGACGTCTTCAGCCCGGTGCGCGAGGACTACGCCGAGCTGACGAACCGGTATATTCCCAGCCCGTAGCCGGGTCACTCCGTGACCCGGCGGCCTGGGCATTCCATTCCCGATCGGGATGTGAATTGCCGTTGCGGGTGAAAAGCCGCGGAGCGACGGGAAGGCTCAAGTGTTGCTTGTCGGTCGGCGCTGCGGGCAGCCCCCTTCCCGTCCGGTCCCGGAGTGACCGGACTACAGCCACTTGATCCTCGTCCGGCGATGATTCAGAATCACCGCTTATGCCCCGCCGCGCCCGGTCTCTCAGATTGCACAAGCTGCGTCATTCGTTCTTCGAGCGGCCGGCGATCGAGCTGGCGCGGGACCTGATCGGGACGATTCTCGTGCGCCGGTTTCGCAGCAGGGAATTCCGGGCCCGGATCATCGAGACCGAAGCCTACGTTGGCCCCCACGATCTGGCCTGCCACGCTTCCAAAGGGCGCACCCGGCGGACGGAAGTCATGTTCGGTCCGGCGGGGCACGCCTATGTCTATTTCATTTACGGCATGTATGACATGCTCAACATCGTGGCCAGCCACGTCGACGATCCGCAGGCCGTGCTCATCCGGGGAGCCGTGCCTCTCGACGGCTGGCAGGCCGACCTTTCCGGGCCGGGAAAACTCACCCGCGCCCTGCGAATCACCCGCGCGCAGAACGGCCTCGACTTGACCGGCGACAGTCTCTTCCTGCTGCGTGATCCCGGTTACCGGCCGCGCATTGTCACAACAAAGCGCATCGGCATCGATTATGCCGGGGAATGGAAAGACGCACTGCTGCGTTTCGTTGACGCCAGGGACGCGGAGGTCGCGTGACGGCCGGCCCGGTCAATTGCGGCGCCCGGCGGCGGTCATCCACCGTCCGCCGGGTGCGTCGCACATCTCATCGGCGAAATACAAGCTCTCCCTGGCCGGGGGGAGCCCCCAGAATGTGGAAGGTGAACGAGTCGTCGGCGCCGAACGTGATCTGACCGACCATCGTGCCGGCCTTCGGGTCCTCCAGTTTGAGGGTATTCTGCCCGAGGGTGTAAGACCCCGCAATGGCAGAACTCTGACCCTTCTGGCTGTACACCCAGGTGAACTTGGAATCGGCCTTCAGCGTCAGCGCGACATCTGTTCCTTCGGGGCCTTGTGCATTCCAAGTTCCCAGAATGCGCGCCAGCGCGGCCGAATCCGTCGTCGGCGTCTGGATCTCTTCAGGCGTCGGCGTCGGCTCCCTGGATGGCGCGGGTTCCGTCTCGGCGGGTGGAGAGAGCGTCTGGAGCAACTGGGCTGCGACGGTGTCCCGCGGCTCCAGCCGCACGACCTCCCGGAACTGCTTCACCGCGGCATCGGTATACCCCGCCGTCATGTAGTGATAGCCGAGCACGAAACGGATATCCGGCGACTGCGGATTCTGCCGGAGCCAGGCTTCCGCGGCCCGCAGATGCCGGGTGTAGACTTCGACGCTGGGATAGAGCCCGATCATGGTCGTCCAGTCCCACCCCGGGCCAATGGCGAGGATCGCGTTCAACGTCATCGCCGCCTCGGAATATCCGCCCATGGCAAACAAGACGAGCGCCCGGAACTCGTGCAACGGCCGATCTTTCGGCATGAGGGTCAGGGCCGAGTTGGTGTATTGCAGCGCGAGGCGATAATCCCCGCGTCGAAAGGCCTCGCGTGCCGTACCGACGAACCGCAGGGCTTCGGGGGAAACGATCGACGCGTCGGGAGAATAGTCGGTCTGCGTGTTGGGATCGACATACTCGGTCGCATCCAGCGGCTGGGAGTAGTCGATGACAACTCCGGGGCCAATCACGATGGGCTCGTACGTGCCCCAGTAGGGGTTGTAGTAGGGGCCGAGGCCCCAGCCAGCCAAACCCCAGGCGCGCCAGCCCCACGGCCGGCCCCATCCCCAGCCCCACCACCAGGGTCGATTCGATCCCCATCCCCACCCGCCGCCCCAGCCCCAGGACCCGCCGCCGAGACCCCAACCGGGTCCACCCCAATGCCCATGCCAGTAACCATGATACCACTGGTCGTGATGGGGATGATGTTGCCACTTGCCGCCATGGGCGAGTTTCCCCCCGATCATGCCAGTCCCACTGTGCCCAACTTTTGGACCAACGCCTATGCCGAACCCGCCGCCATGTTTTTTCCCGGGGAGGCCGCCGAGGACACCCAGGCCAGTGCCGCCGGTCCCGCTTGTCCCGCCGGTTCCACTCGTCCCGCCGGTCGCACTACCGCCGCGATGTTTTTTCCCGTGGAGACCGCCGAGGACACCGATGCCACCCAGGCCCGTCCCGCTTCCGCTGCCACTGACGCCGGATTTGACGCTGCCATGAAACCCGCTCCCGACGCCACTCGTGCCTGTGCTGCCCCCTGCGACAGATCCACGTTTCCCTTTGTGCGGTCCTCCAGCGTCTCCCAGGCCGGCAAAGCCCGGCTCCATCGTCATCGACACGCCCAGCAGCGTCGCGCTGGCCAAAACTGTAATCGTCGTTTTCATGATCGAATTCCTGAATCAGGAGTTGGTGTGTCAATCACTTGTCGGATTCGTCCGTTAAGGCTGCGGCCGGGAGCGGCGCCTGCCGGACGATCAGCACGCTCACGTCGGGCAGATTCTCGTCCCCCGACATGCGGTGGGACGCCTCCCAGCGGTACGAGTCGTTCCCCAGGGGAATGAGAAAGTTGAGGGACGCGGCGGTCTGGCCGTCGTCGCGAACGGCCGACGAGCGAATCACCCACCGCTCGCCGTCCCAGTTCCAGTGACTTTCCCCGAATCCCCCGCGCGAGTCGAATATCCACCCCCGCACCTTCTCCGTCAGCGGATCCCATCCGATGCGCTGGCTCCCCGACATGACGTCGGCTCCGAGCACTTTCACCGTGAAGTCCTGCAGGAGGAAGTTGCCGTCGTCGCTCCAGCGGCACGAGGTTTTTACGACCGATTCGTCGGATTCATCGACCCAGTCGCCGACGAGCCAGGCGAGATCGAGGAGGTGCTCATGCGCCGTGAGTCCTCCGCCTTCGTCGAGCAGCTCCCGTGCGGACGCCAAACTCCAGCGCCCCTCGAGAAAGTTCCAGATCGCAACATAGGGGCAGGTCGCCTCCTCTTCGTCGGGCGAGCGCACCACCGCGACCGTTCCCTCCTCGATCGCCGTGTGCAGGCTGATCAGACGGACCCGGCTCTCCTTCAACTCCGCCCGGGCTTCGGGGTGCTTCTCGAAGAGTTCCGCAAAGTGTTCCTCGATGGCCTGCCGCCCAATGATGACGTCGCCCGAATCCATTTCGTACTCGGCGTTCGGCAGAAAGTGTGCCGCAAAGGCATCGGGATTTTTCGCGTTGTACTCGGCGACGAGGGCCAGCGACTGGGCGCGAATGGCCGTTTCGCTGGCGCGGTCCTCGGCCTCGGTCGCATGCGGCGCCGCCGGTTTTTTCACGGTATGCCGCTTCGGCGCAGCCGGTAAGGACTGTTTGGGGTCGTTGCTCTCGTTACCCGCCGCGGCAGCCGCGGCATCTGCCCGTGCGCTTCGCGGCCGGCTTCGCGAACGTGACGGCGTTCGGTCGCGTCCGAAGGAGACAAGGCACGCCGCCGCACAGAGCACCACGACGCCGCTGATGATTCGCATTCTCATGGTTGTTCCCCTTGTGGCATTCTCGTTCAGCCTGCATGGCGCGAAAAAAAAGCCCCTGCCGTGCAACCTTTGCACGCAGGGGCTCTCAAAGCCGATGAACTAAAACGACCCGTCGCGGGCCGTGTCAATTACGAACGATAACGTACGCGGAACTCCTTGTCAACAAGGCCCCGCGAGAGGGTGGACTGCAGCGAGTTATCGAATCGACTGCGGCGCCTTCTCACCCTTGGGGATTCGGGTGGTGTATTTGCGGTCCTGCATCCGTTCCTGAAAATCGGCCCGGGCTTCTTCGATCGCTTTGGGATCCTGGAGCAGTTCGACGAGCGAGAGCGCGAGGGCCTTGGCGGCCGCCAGCATTCCCTTGTGGCCGATCGGCGAGCCGATCGCCGCCACGTTCTGCCAGCTATGGCCCGGGCTTTCGGCGGCAAAGCAAACAGTCGACAGTCCCCCCGTGGGGACATGCCAACTGACGTCTCCCACGTCGGTCGAACCCGCGTCCCGGTCGGGCGTCGCCGGCAGCTCTTCGATCGCGTCTTCCAGCGGCTTGGGGTTTTTCAACCCGAAATCGGCGCGGAGCGGGGCCTGCAACTGCTTCGCCATTTCGAGATCGGCCGGGTCGAATTGCGGCGGGCCCACGCGCTGGAGGTTCCTGAGGATCAGCTTCGAAAGCGGCAGGTTGGGAATCGTCTCGTGGCAATCGGTGTCGACGTGCATCTGCATCTTCGTGCGGCTCATCTTCGCCGCCCCTTCCGCGATCTCGGTGAGCCAGTCGAAATTGGTCTCGACGTCGGTGTGCGCATCGGCCCGCACATAGTACCACACCTGGGCCGTCGCCGGCACGACGTTCGGCTGGCGGCCGCCGTTCGTGATCACATAGTGGATACGGCTGTTCTCCCGGATGTGCTCGCGCATGAAGTTGGCGCCGATGTTCATCAGCTCGACCCCGTCGAGCGCGCTGCGCCCCTTGTCGGGACTGACCGAGGCGTGAGCCGGGAGTCCGCTGAACGTGAACTTCGCCGAGATCATCGCCTTCGACGAGCTGTAATACGCCTTGTTCTTTGATCCCGGATGCCAGTGCAGGCAGACATCGAGGTCGTTGAACCGGCCGTCGAGGGTCATGTACACCTTGCCGATCAGCGTTTCTTCGGCCGGCGTGCCGCAGACGCGAATCGTTCCCTTCAGTTTGTGCTTGTCGTAAACCTGTTTCGCAGCGAGGGCGGCGCCGACGGCGCCGGTCCCCAGAGCGCAATGCCCGCAGCCGTGCCCGGTCGTCCGCCCTTCGACGATCTGGCGGACGCCGGTCGGCTGTTGCGAAAGTTCGGGCAAGGCGTCGTACTCGGCCAGAATGCCGATGATGGGCTTCCCCGACCCGTATTCGGCCACGAAGGCGGTCGGCATCCCGCTGACACCTTCCTGGACGTTGAAGCCGGCTTTCTTGAGGATTCCGACCAGCCGCGCCGCCGAGCGATGTTCTTCGAGCCCCAGCTCGGCGAAGGCCCAGATGTCCTGATTGCAGGCCACCAGATCACCGCGGATCGAGTCGAGATACGCGATGACCTCGTCCTGCATCGTCGCGGTCGTGGCGGTCGATTCGGCAGCGAGTGCGCGGGACGCCGAACAGAGCGCGGCGGCTGCGACAGGCATCAGAATTACCGGATAGCGCATGGGTGGTTCCTCCTCGTGGAATCAGGCGAGCAGAGCCCCCAATGTAAGCGCTGCGATGCGGGACGGCCAGTCGGCGCGCGTCTTCACGCCGGGTGATTCCGTCAGGTCAAATATTGGACTGGACCATCGTGCGGATCGCAAAGTTTACCCGGTTGGCGCCGGGTTGGCCGCGGAGAGCGTCAACGCCGGGCAGAGTGACTGGAACCGCACCGTTCAAAAGCGGCCGGTGGGACGCGGGTTCGAGCGAAATGTCTCAGCATTCCTCGGGTGCATGAGCGAAAGGCCCGCGGCCGTGTGAATTGCCGCGCACCGCTTCAAGAATCGCCGCGATCTGGTCGTCTGGGACTTCCTCGTCCGCCTCCGGCCCCTCGAGAGGGCGAAAGGCGGCCTTCTCGGCCCGGATTGTAGCACGGTACGAGGCGAGGTACCGCCGGCAGTGTCGGCAAAGCAGCAGGTGCAGCCGCAGCCGCAAGCGATCTCGTCGGACGAGGTCGCTGTCAACGAGGTCGCCGAGCAATTCGAGCGCTTGTTGACACTTCACGGCTCGTCTCCATCTGCGCCGAACGTCGTGTTTCGATCTTCATCCTGCCGGTCACGGCTTTGATGTCGGTCGGAGCCCGGCCGTTACACGATCGTTCTCGCAATCGTTCCCACGACCGGTCGTGTGTTTCCACGAAATACCGTTGGCCGGGATCTTCGAGCCCAGGCACATTGTCTCGATCGCGCATTCCCGAATTTGTTGCAACTCTCGCCGAGGTATGGCGTTGCGACCGCAGCCTGCTTGATTGCGCGAAGCGGCACGGCGTTCGCGTCGGTGCCTGGCATTCGCGATCGAACGAAATGGGAAACCCATGCTGAGAATTACACATTCCGAACAGAACGCGTGGGACCGCACCGTCAAGCTCGAAGGCAAACTCCTGCGGCCCTGGGTCGACGAAGTTCGAAGTCTTTTCATCGCCGGCGAGAGCGGGACGCTTCCGCGGCTCGATCTGTCGTGTCTCCGCTTCGCCGACCGCGACGGGACGGAGTTGCTGCGGCAACTGCTGGCGCAGGGAGTCCGGATCACATCCTGCTCTCCGTTCGTGGCGGAGCTGCTGCATTGGGACGGAGAGCTGAATCCTTGACAGGT
>JBLMWR010000843.1:0-3014 GCA_050257335.1 Deltaproteobacteria bacterium
CAGCCCCGGAACCGCCCCGTCGGCAGATAGTCCCAGGCCTGGTCGTAGACCCGCAGCAGGGTTTCCTGCGTCAGATCCTCAGAAAACAGGCGATCGCGGGTATTCGTGAGAAAGAAGTTGATCAGCGGCTGCTGGTAGCGCTCCACGAGCGTCTCGAGCGCCTGTGAATCGCCTTCCTGGATTGCGATCATCAGTTGATCGTCGTCGAGCATTCGTTTTCGAGGTTGCCAATTGCCGCCGGAATTGAAATGATTCGATCGGGGCGCCGCCGATCGCAAAAAACATCCTACCATACCGGCAGCATTCGTAGTACAGCCTTCAGGCGGGCTCCACCGGCTGAAGCCGGTACGACCAGCGCATCAAACCCATGTCGATTGATCTGAAATACGGACGCCACGGTCGATTCGCCTGCGAAATCGACCCTCGACGGGTGCTGGTGCAGCACCCCGGTCCGGCTCAATGCGCGGGGTTTGCAGAAAAGGTGCGCAAAGCGCTGACGACCCCGCTCGATTTCCCGTCGCTCGTCCAGGTGTGCGTTCCCGGTGATCAGGTCGTCGTGGCCCTCGATCGCCACATCCCCGGCGCGGCCGAAATGATCGTCGAAGTCTGGGGATTGCTCGAACAGCGCGGCGTCGACGCCGCGGCGGTGCGGATCCTGCAGCCGGCGGCGCTCGACGGTGTCCCGCTGGTCGATCCCCGGCTGGGGCTTCCCGAAGCAATCCGCCGCGAAGTGCAGTGGACCGTGCACGATCCGACCGATCCGAAGCGGCACGCGTACCTTGCCGCGACCGCCCGCGGAGAACGCATTTATCTGGCGCGCGAGCTGGTTGACGCCGATGTGGTTTTGTCGGTGGGAATGATCGCCTACGACCCGGTGCTGGGGTACCGCGGAACGAACAGTGTTTTCTATCCCGGGTTGTCGAATACCGAAGCCATTGCGCGGTCGCGCGGGGAAGGTCACAGCGAGTTGGGGCCCGACGATGAACGTCCGCTCCGGCAGATCATCGACGAAATCGCCTGGCTGCTGGGGACGCAGTTCAGCGTGCAGGTGTTGCCGGCGGCCGGCGGCGGCGCCGCCGACGTCGTCGCCGGCGCGTATGACAGCGTTTTTCGGAAGGGACGGAAGTTGCTTGCGCAGCATTGGCGTGTCGCGCTTGCCGAGCGGGCGGACGTCGTCCTGGCGGCCGTGGATGCGGACAGCGCCGGTCATGGCTGGGATCAGATCGGGGCGGCGCTGGCGACGGCCCGGAACCTGGTGGCTAAAGGAGGGAAGATCGTTCTGCTGTCGGAGCTCGACGCCGAGCCGGAAATCGGCATCGAACTGATCCGAAAGAGCCACTCTCCCCGCAGCGCCCTGCAGCCGATCCGCAAGCAGGCCCCTTTGGACATGATCCCGGCGACGCAGTTTGCCAGCGCCGCCGACTGGGCGCGGGTGTACCTTGTGAGCAGGCTTCCCTCGGGAATGGTGGACGAGTTGTTCATGGTTCCCCTCGAAAACGACCGCGAGGTGGCAAAACTCCTCGCCGGCGACGACTCGTGCGTCATCCTTGGCAGTGCCCAGCACACCTACGGCGAGGTAACGCAGGGGTAGCGATGCGCACGGCGGATGGCACGGCCACCGCGGTTGCCGGCGCGCACCCCCAAATCTATGATCCCCCCATGTCGCGCCCGGTATTCGTGCATCTCCTCCCCGGTCTCTTTGAGCCCCCTGAACTGCGTGGCGGGGTCGCCGTCGTCATGGACGTGCTCCGCGCCACCTCCACGATCATCGAGGCGCTGGCGGCGGGGGCGGAGGCGGTGCAGCCCTGCGGCGATATCGACGAAGCGCGGCGGCTGGCGGCGGTGGCCCCGCCCGGGACGGTCCTTCTGGGGGGCGAACGCGGGGGATTGAAGATTCCCGGATTCGATCTTGGAAACTCCCCCGCCGAGTACACTCGCAAGGCTGTCGCAGGAAAAACGCTGATCTTCACGACGACCAACGGCACCCGGGCGCTGATCCGCGCGCAAGAATCACGGCGGCTGCTGATCGGGGCCTTGTCGAATGTGGGAGCGGTCGTCGAGCTTCTGGCGAAAGAAACCGGGCCGGTGCATCTGGTCTGCGCCGGCACCGACGGGCGGATCACCCTCGAAGACGTGCTTTGTGCCGGGGGGATCACCCATTGGTTCAATCTCGCCGCCGGCGACGCCGATACGAATGACGATTCCGCGCAGTTGGCGCTCAGTCTGTTTGCCTCGTGCGGTCACGAATATGATCGCGTGCATGAAGACCGCGTGCTGGCGCTGCTGCGGCAGAGCCGCGGCGGCCGGAATCTGATCGACTGCGGCCTGGAGGCTGACATTGCCGTCTGTGCCGAAGAGAACAAGTTTGATTTCGTTCCGGAGCTGTCGCGCGAGCCCCGGGAAATTCGGGTGGCGCGAGAGATGAAATGATGTGAAAATAATAACGAAAACAGAACCCGGGGGATACAACCCCTGGGCTTGCGGCGTGTCATGCTTCAGTCGAAGATCGCACATTCATCGCTGCGACTTTTCGACCTTTTTGACTCTTCGAACCTTCGGACCCCCATTGCTGTGAGCCCTATGGACAACGTCATGGAAAAAATCGTCGCGCTGTGCAAGCGGCGCGGTTTCATTTACCAGTCCTCGGAAATCTACGGGGGCCTGAACGGCTTTTGGGACTACGGCCCCCTGGGGGTGGAATTGAAGCGAAACGTCAAAGAGGCGTGGTGGCGCGACATGATCACCAACCATGACGAGTTTTCGACGCTTCCGGGCGCCCCGCTGGCGTTCTCGATGGTCGGTCTCGACTGCTCGATCATCATGCACCCCCAGGTGTGGAAGTGCTCGGGGCACTACGACCTGTTCCACGACTACATGGTCGACTGCCGGGAATCGAAGGCCCGCTACCGGCACGACCAGATCTGCGGACGCTGGGTGGAGGCCAAGGGCCAGCGGATCTTCGTGACCACCCAGGGCGGCGGCCATGAGGGACTGGCCGACACCGAGCACAAGGC
>JBLMWR010000844.1:0-3413 GCA_050257335.1 Deltaproteobacteria bacterium
CAGGTCCGCAACATGGTCCACGACGTGGAGGACCTGTACTGGGAACTGTATCTGGCGTATCAGAACTACGACAACCTGGTGACGGCCCGCGACACGGCGCTTAAGATCTGGCGGAGCATCAACGCCAAGGCCGGCACCGGCCTGACGGGCGGCGGGCGGGCCGAAGAAGCGCAGGCCCGCGAGAACTATTTCGAGGCCCGGGCCCGGACGGAAGCGGCCCTGGCGGGGCCTCCGGGTCGCGGCGGAGAACAGGGGATCTACGGCATCGAGCTGCAACTGCGGCGGATCTGCGGTCTGCCCGCCAACGACGGGAAGATCATTCGCCCGGCCGACGAGCCGACGCTGGCGCACCAGGTGAACAACTGGGATCTATGCCTGGCGACGGCCTTGACGAAACGCGAAGAGCTTCGCAAACAGCGCTGGATCATCAAGAATGTCGAGCTCCAGTTGCGGGCGGCGAAAAACCTCGCCAATCCCCAGCTCAACTTCGTGTCGTCGTATCAGATCAACGGTTTCGGCAAACGCCTCTTCGGCGACAACGGTCCGCCGGGATCGGCCGGGGAATTCCTGCAGAATTACAACCGCACACTGTACTCGGCCGACCAGACCCAGTGGCAGGTGGGCTTGCAGTTCTCGATGCCGATCGGCCTGCGCAACGCGCACGCCACGGTTCGCAATACCGAACTCCGGCTCATGAAGGCCCGGGCCGTGCTCGACGCCCAGGAAATGGAGGTCGGTCACGAGCTGGCCGCCGCCTTCCAGTCGATCGAGTACTGGTACAAGATCACCGAGACGAACTACAATCGCCGTCAGGCGGCTTTCGAGAATTTTCAGGCCGTACGCGCCGATTTCGATGTCGACCGCAAGTCGCTCGACCTGCTCCTGCAGGCTCAGACCCGCATGACCATCGCCGAAATGGCGTTCTATCGCAGCCTTGTCGAGTACAATAAAGCCATCGCCGAAATGCAGACGCGGAAAGGGACGCTGCTGGAATACAACAATATTCACCTGGCCGAGCGGGAATGGGTGCCCGAGGCCCGGCCCGACGCGATGCAGCGCGCCTGGGCGCGGCGGTTTGCCATTGATGCTTTCAAATGCGACCCCGTCCATGCCGAGCCCGAGGAATTCTCCACCGACCGGGGTTTGGCGCCTGTGATGAGCGAGCCGGTGAACCCGGCGGCGTCGCCCCCCCCGCTGGCGGAGCCCGCGCCCCCCGTGGTGCCTTCGGTGCCACCGCGGCCGCTCCCCCGGACCGACCGGTTGCCGCTCGTCCTCGACGAACCCGCCGGCGCGTCCGATCCCGCGGAGGACGCCGAATTGTTCCTTCCCCTCGTGCCAGGCGCCGGCGACCAGCAAACTCCGGGAGCACCGAAATGACCCGTCACATGACCTTGCCGGTGTATCCGTTGATTCGGAGGCCTCGTAAATGTCGCACGTTGCAAGCCCGTTTCTCCTTCTCCCCTCGTGGAGGAGGGCTGGGGTGGTCGGGTAAGCATCTCCAGGTTACACACCACCGCCACCGGCGACTGCAGGCTTCGAGGTTGAAAAACGACGGCCCGGAAGGGCCGTCCTGCGAGAGGCATTTCGGATCAAAAGGAAAGCGAGACTGAATTATGCGCGATCGATTTTACTTTTGGAGTTGTCTCTGGGCGATCATCGTGGCCGGCGCCGCGGCCTCGGCCTGGTCGGGAAGCGAGACGGCGCCGCGGGGGAAGGGCTCCCCGCGCAGCGTCCGCGTCGAACAGTGCACCGTCAAGCTGCTCGACGAGGTGGTGCTCGCTTGTGAACGGCCCGGCGTCCTGGGAAACATCGCCGTGCGCGAAGGAGACACGGTGAGAGAAGGGCAGCTTCTGGCGAGCCTCAAGGACGACGTGGCCCGGGCCGCGCTGGCGGTCGCCGAAGCCGAAGCCGAGAGCGACGTCGATATCCGCTTCGCTCAGGCGGCCAGCGGGGTGGCGCAACTTGAACACGAGCGGATGGTCGAGGCCAATCGCCGCGTCCCGCAGACGATACCCGAGATCGAGGTGCGCAAGGCCGGCCTGGCCGCCGAGAAAACGGTGCTGGAAATCGAAAAGGCCACGCAAAACCGGAAAGTCCACCTCCTGAAGCGCGACGAAGCCGCCGTGCAACTGACGACCTATCGCATCGAGGCGCCCTTCGAGGGGTTCGTCACCCGCGTGCACTTTTCCAAGGGGGCGTCGGTCAAGCAGGGTGATCCGGTGATCGAGCTCGTCAGCACGAAAAAAGTGCGCGTCGAGGGGGAGGTGGCGTTGAGCGACCTGACCTTCGTGCGGCCGGGCTCCAGGGTCAGCGTGCAGCTTGACGGGCCCGACGTCCCCGCCGAGGCCGGAAACAAGTCGTACCCCGGAAAGATCGTGTTCGTCGACGTGAAGTCGACCAAAGTCGAGCACAAGATTCGCGTCTGGGCCGAAGTCGATAATCTCGAAAACTCGCTGCGCGGGGGACTGTTGGCGACGATGACCATACTGCCTCCGACCGGCGACTGAACCCCGTGATCTCCGCTCCTTCCAACATCATGGCTTCGACGCGGCGCCCCGTGCCGCTGCGCCGCCGGAATGACCTGATCGTCGAGCAGATCGAATATCAGCGGGGAAATTATTACGTGGTGAAGGACCCGGTGAGCCTGAAGTATTTCCGGTTCGACCCCGAGCACTTCCGCGTGCTCGAACTGCTCGACGGGACGCGCAGTCTGGAAGACGTCCGCACGCAATTGCTGTTCGATTTCCCCTACGTGCGGGCCACGCTCGCCGATCTGCAGGGGGTCGTCGTCGATCTGCACGTCAAAGGGCTCGTGTACAGCGACCGGCCCGGGCAAGGGTGGGTGCTGCTCGAGCGGCGGCGCGAGACTCGCCGCAAACGCTGGCTCGGGCTCGCGCAGAACATCCTCAGCCTGCGGCTCCCCGGGTGGGACCCCGAGTGGACCCTGGCCCGGCTGCACCCGCTCGTCCGCTGGGCGTACCGCCCCTGGGCGCTTACACTGCAGGTCGCCGTAATTGCCGCCGCTTATCTGCTCCTGGCCATGCAGTTCGACGCGTTCCGGCAGAACCTCCCCGAGTTCCGGCAGTTCTTCGGCTGGCCCAACCTGGCCTTCATGTACCTGACGCTGGCGGGGACGAAGGTGCTGCACGAGCTGGGCCACGGGCTGACGTGCCGGCACTTCGGCGGCGAGTGTCACGAGATTGGCGTGATTTTCCTCGTCTTCAGCCCGACCCTGTATTGCGACGTCAGCGACTCGTGGATGCTGAAGAACAAATGGCGGCGCATCGCCATCGGCGCCGCCGGCATGTGGGTCGAGAGCGTCATCTCCTCGCTGGCCCTCTTCCTGTGGTGGTTCACCCGCCCGGGGCTTCTGCATCATCTGTGTCTCAACGTCTTCTTCGTTTCCACCGTCT
>JBLMWR010000845.1:0-6485 GCA_050257335.1 Deltaproteobacteria bacterium
CTTCTGCCTGGCGGTTATTTCGTGATGGAACGCATGCATCGGCGGAGCGTGTAGCGGAATGCAGCCATCTCGGTCCTCCGAGATGGTCGCTAGGCATCTCGCGCGATCGACGTCCGAAGACCGGAAAGCTCTCGCTGCCCGGCTCGCTCCAGCTCCGGCGGGCGCGTCCGGTCGTCGATTACAGGGCCGCGGGACCGATGTGGCGGCATGCGAGGCGCGTCGCGGAAGCGGCAGGATGCCGCTCCTACGCCGGCCTACGCCGCCGGCTCCGGTTCGCCGAACCCCAGCACCCGGCGGGTGAAGTCGTTCTGAAAGACTCCGTGCAGATCGACGCGGCGGCAGATCGTCCGAAAATCCAGAAGCCGCGCGTACAGCGCCTCCGCTTCCTGTCGTGACAGCGGGCAGAACTTGCCCCAATGCGGGCGGGCGCCGAAAAGCTGGATCATGCTCTTGAGCAGAAACGTCCCCATTGCCAGAAACGGGTCGCGAGGCTCGACGTAGGTGATGAAGCTGATCGCATACCACGGCTCGTCGGCGCCCGCCGTCATCGAGATCAGCGTATCGTCGGGCAACACGCGGCGAAAGGTCACGACGTAGTGCTGCGTGAATGTTCCCCGCAGTTCCTGAAGCGACTCATCCATGTCGATCCGTCTCAGCTCCTCGCGCGTTTCGGGCGAAAGCTCCGCGGCGCGCGAATCGAAAACGGTGAGAATTTCCTGAACGAACGCCGCCGCGCGGCGCAGGTGCCGTGACGGAACGAAAATTTCGATCTCCAGGTGCCGGAACAATTCGTGTTCCATGACCAGCGTCCGGTGACTGTGATCGACGATGGTCAGGTTCCGGATGATCAGCGGCGACAACAGCCGGCGGTAGAAGAACCGCACCAGTTTCCGGCTCTTCAAAACCGACACCATGAACTTGATCGCGAGGTGCAGGCCGACGTCGATGCCCAGGAACCAATAGAGGCGGTAGAGTCCGGCGTACCAGCTCCGCCGCAGATCGGGGGCCGTGCGCCGCCGCTGCACAAACCAGCCCCAAAGGTGGGGGACCAGATAAAACTGCTGAAGCGGATAGTCCGCCTCCGGACCCAGAATCTGCTCCATCCCCGCACACTGCTCGACCCGTTCGGCGATCAAATACTTCGGAACGCAGCGGAACCGGACGGACAGAATGACCCCCAGGCAGCCCAAGCTGCACCGCGCGGCACGCAGTTCGTCTCCGTCTTTCCAGACGTAAATCTGCGCCCGGCCCGTTTCGCGGGCGTAAGCCGCCGTGCGGATTTCCCGCATAGAGTGCGACATGCTGTGCCGGCCCGATCCGTGTGTCGCCGTCGAGATGGCGCCGGCGATGGTCTGTTCGGTAATGAGGCCGATCGACGGCAGAGTGGCTCCGGACCGAGCATGCAGTTGGGCAAGCAGGTGCTTGATCTGGCAACCGCCCCCGGCCGTTGCCCAGATTTCTCCGTGGACGGCCTCTCGGATTTCGACGTGGTTGAGGTGGCACAGATCGAGGATGACATCGGGCGAAACGATCCCCTCGCTCCAGGCGTGCCGCGACCCGACGACGCGAATGCGCTCGTTCGCGTGCCGGTCGAGAATCTCGAGGACCTCGTCCTCAGACCGCGGCCGGTAATACCGGCGAGGGGTAAAGCAGATGTTGCCGCCGAAGTTGACGACCTCGCGAATCTCGGGGCGTGCGTGTTGCATCTTCCGATCTTGCGACGACGGGTGCGGCGGTTAACTGGATTGCCGATGAGTATCGCCGTCAACAGGTTCGTTCGTCTGAACCCGCCGCCAATTTGCCGAACAATGCGGATTAATTCCCGCCGGGTTCTTCGCCGATCTGGTGCTGCAGATAGAGCTGCAGCCCCACCTCTTTGATGAGCCCCAACTGCGTTTCCAGCCAGTCCACGTGCTCTTCGGATTCGACGAGAATGCCGTCCAGAAGTTCGCGGCTGCCGTTGTCCTTGAGCTTTGTGCACAGTTCGATCGCCTCGTTGTACGTCTTCACCCCGCGCGATTCGAGAACCAGGTCATTCTCGAACTGCTCGGTCACGTCGGTGCCGACGCGGATCACGTCGTAGCGCGCGATCTCGGGGACCCCTTCCAGAAACAGGATTCGGTCGATCAGTTTCTCGGCGTGCTTCATCTCTCCGATCGACTCTTCGTAGTGCTTGGCGGCCAGTTTGTGGTAGCCCCAGTTCTTGCACATCTTGGCCTGGCAGAAATACTGGTTGATCGCCGTCAGCTCGATCGTCAAACCGGCATTCAACGCCTCGATGACCTTCGGATCCCCCTTCATCGTCGTGTCTCCCAAGAAAGCTGCGCGACGCAGCGTGAGTGTGACAGGCGGCTGCTGAGTGGGGATTCTAAGATCGCCCGCACGCGTTTTGAAGTCGAAACGCGAGTCAGACGCCGAATTTTGCCCGATTGATATGAGGTCTCAATCTGAAATTGAGATTCGTTCGCCTTCCCCTGTGTTTAGCCGCGGGGCTGAAGGCCGCGCGACGATCGCCAGTCCCTGTTCCGCAATCGCTTCGCCCGCGTCTGTGGCGTTCGCAGTCGGCTCCGCCGCTGCCGGCGCCGGCTCCAGCGGAGGCAGGATCCAGATTTCGTGGTAGTCCTGCGGCTGTTCAGCGCGAAAGCGGTGGTGCCGCAGGAGTTCCAGAAGCGCCAGAAAAATCCCGATGATCCGGCTCCGCGAGTTTGTGCCGGCGAAGAAAGAGCTGAATGTCACCCGCTGCTCGGCGAGCACCCGGGCCTTGATCCGCTCGGCGTAAACCCCGATCGGCGTATCGTCGTAAACGACCGTACTCGGACTCGAATCGGTGTTCTTGCGGAGTACCCGCGAGAGGGCGCTCACCAGGTCCCACAGCTCGACTTCCTTGATCAGGTCGCGCGAGGGGTCGTTTCCCCCACGCGGGCGGTCGTCGCTCAGACGCGGGTACCGCTGCTGCCACTCGGCCGCCTGCTCTTCCAGAAGCCGCGAGGCGTCTTTGAACCGCTTGTATTCCAGCAACTGGCGAACGAGATCGGCCCGCGGGTCTTCGTCAGGCTCCACCAGCTCGGGGGGTTCCTCGGGGCCGGGGAGGGCCATGCGGCTTTTAATCTCAATCAGGCTGCTGGCCATCACGACGAAATCGCCGACCAGATCCAGATCCAGAACCTGCAGGACTTCGAGGAATTCCAGGAAGCGGGCGGTGATATCGGCGATCGGCAGGTTGAGAATGTCGACTTCCTGGTGGCGGACCAGGTAGAGCAGCAGGTCGAGAGGGCCTGAAAAGGCGTCCAGATCGACGCGGTAATCCATAACCTCTTGCCGGGTCATAGGTTGATATCTTCCCTGATGGGCCGCAACGGGAGAGCGGCGCGCAGCCTGTCCCGCGCGGGAAAGGCGATCCCAATGTATTATCGACTGGACGAAAGGGCTGGATTGGAGATTTGGGGGCAGATGCTGGTTTCCCCGGCCCGGCATTTCCCACAGGTTCCATGCTACAATAGGTTTATGGACGGCTCACCCCCGATGGCAGCCCCCCCGACAACTCCGTTTGCCGCCTGTGCGGTCGAATCCAGGCGATTGTTCGAGGCCCTTGGCATCCTGGAGCGCGCCTGCGGCGCGTTGCGGCTGCCGCCCCTTGCCGGACGCGAGTGGTATGAGATCCTGCACCGCAAGCTTCTCCCGCAGTTGGCCGGCCCTCCCTTTGTTGTTGCCGCGGTAGTTGGCGGAACGAACATTGGTAAAAGCGTGATTTTCAATCATCTGGCCGGGGCCCGCGTCAGCGCCACGAGCCCGCTGGCGTCGGGAACCAGGCATCCCGTATGTCTCGTGCCGGAGGGATTCGAAAAAGAGCACGATCTGGCGGCGATCTTCCGGGGTTTCCGGCTGATCGAGTGGACCGAGCCGGATGCGGCGCTCGAGAATTGTCCCGAACACCGCCTGTTCTGGAAACCGAGCGCCGCGCTCCCCGCCAATCTGCTGGTTCTCGATACCCCGGACATCGACAGCGATGCCGAGATCAACTGGCTGCGTGCCGATCACCTGCGGCATTGCGCCGACGTGCTGATCGCCGTGCTGACGCAGCAAAAGTACAATGACGCGGCGGTCAAGCGGTTTTTCCGGAACGCGGCGGAGGAGGACAAGGCGGTGATCGCCCTGTTCAATCAATGCCTGCTCCCCGAAGATGAGCAGTTCTGGCCGTTATGGCTCGAGACGTTTTCGCGCGAAACGGGGATCGTCCCGGATCTGTTGTACGTGGCGCCCAACGACCGCCAGGCCGCCGAAGAGAACCGGCTCCCCTTCTACGAACGGGTGTGGGACCCCGAGAATCCGCAAGGCGGCGGCGGCGCGCCCGACCACGAGCCGCACGACCTGGCGCGCGACCTGTCGGAGATGCGGTTTTCGGAAATCAAGCTGCGCACGCTCCGCGGGGCGCTGGGGCAGATCCTCGCGCCCCAGATCGGGGTCCGCGCGTATCTCGAGGAAATCCGGTTGCGGAGCGCGGCGTTTCAGGACGCCTCGGCGCTGCTCACCATGCAGGAGCTGGCCCGGGTCGACAACTGGCCTGCGCCGCCGGTGGGCCTGCTCGTCAGTCATATCCGGGAGTGGTGGCGGACCCACCGCCGCGGATGGACGAAGACAATTCACGACGTTTACGGGACGCTGGGAGACGGCCTGCTCTGGCCGTTTCGCTGGGTCCGGGAAAAAATCGCCGGCGGCGCCGCCGACCCGCGCGAGGACTATCGGACGGCCGAACGAGACGTCATGCTTCAGACGGTTGATTCGCTGTACGGCGAGCTGACGCGGCTGAGCCAGCTCGGCAACAATCTGTTGCGGCCGCGTCTCGAGGCCCTGCTCGCGGGGGCATCGCGGGCCGAGCTCCTGGAACGCCTGGCGGCCGATCAAAACGCGCTCGATCTTGACGCCGAATTGAACGCGGTCGTATCGGCCCAGATGCAGGCCTTTCGCGACGAAAACCCGAATACTTTCGGAATTTTTCGCAAGCTGGATGCGATGGCCGCCGTGGCCCGGCCGGTCACGTCGGTCGTCCTGTTCGCCGCGGCTGCCGGCCCCATCGGGCACATGGTCACCACCGCCTCGCAGTCGCTCGCCGTGCACATCATCGGAGACATTGCCGGGGGGACGGGGGCGGTCGTCGTCGGGGAGACGGCATTGAGCGGCACGGTGGGCGGCCTGCGGTTGCTTGAGGCGCGATTCCGCCAGTTGCAGGCGGCGTTCACGGCCCGCCGTGTGGCGTGGTTCGCCGAGTTCCTCCGGAAAAACATCCTCGGCGAACTGCACAACGAACTGGCCTGCGCCGCCGGACTGGCCGAAACCACGGCGTATAAAGAGGTCCTCGCCAGCGTCGAGCGCCTCAGCCGGCTGGCGCCGCGATAGCCCTTCACACCGCGGAACGTCGGTTTCATGTCGCGACACGAACAGTGTCGGATTCGAGTGTGACAGTTATCAGCCTCGGATGACACGGATACGCGTGGATAAATACGAGCGAGGTGCACTCGCACATCCGCGCGTATCCGCGTCATCCGCGGTTAACTGCATTCTCTTCATCGCTCATCACTGGCGGGCTGGGGAAGCCCGCCCCACGGATGCTTCCGTCCTGCACCGATTCGCCGGAATTTGCCCATCCCCGGTTTGTGAGCTAGAGTTCTCCGGGGTATTCGCGCCGATACAAGCTGCGTCGGCGACGCTGCGCGTTCGTCCTGAGGTTTGACATGCAAAGTCTCACAGATCATCTCCACTTCTATCAGCGCTACTTCCTGGAAGCGTGGAACAACATGAGCCCGATGGAGTACGGGTTCATGCTTGTCGCGATCGCTGCGATCGGCTGGCTGTGCATGAAGAGCGGTCCGCGCTGACGACCGCCGGGGCCTGCCGCATGGGCTTCCAAGCCCGTGCGTAATTCCGCAAAGCGACATACTGCCGTGCGGAAGATGTGCGGACGGACTTGGAAGTCCATCCGACGACTCTTTGGCCCAGCGCTCCCACGCCCTTCGCTCCACGCTCGGGGCGTGCCACCCCGCTCAGGGGCTCAGGGCGTGCCGTCCCGGTTTGCTCAGACGAGCTTCGCCATCGCCGCCCGCACGTTCTGCAGGCAGATTTCCAGATCGTGGATCGGGTTCTGCGGGTTCTCTTCGTATTCCAGCGCCATGCAATACTTGTACTTGATCTTCTGCAGGACCTTCAGGCATCCCAGGACGTCGAGGTCCCCCTCGCCCAGGATCTTGAACGTCTTCGCGTCCTTGACGTCTTTCAGGTGCACGCCGAACACGCGGTCCTTGAGCCGCTCCAGTGCCTCGACCGGGTTCTCTTTGCTCCGCAGGTAGTGCCCCGTATCGACGCAGGCGCCGATCCGCGGGTGATGGTCCTGCACCCACTTCACCACGTCGTCGATCTTGTCGTAACTGGCTCCGGGCCCGTGATTGTGGATGGCGATGTTGACGCCGTACTCCTCGACCAGCTTGTCGAGC
>JBLMWR010000846.1:0-2946 GCA_050257335.1 Deltaproteobacteria bacterium
AAAATACCGCCGTTGCCGCCTCCGGGGGGGTCCTGCTCGCCGGTGATGGCGCCGTTCTCGACGACCCAGGTTCCGCCCGTGCCGTGCCCGATTTTTTCCGGGTTCTTGTGCCAACCGGTCAGGTCCTTGCCGTTGAAGATCGAGCGGAAGCCCGGTTCGAGTTTCGGCTTGTCATCGCCGACGGCTGGAGAGAACACCAGCGGCGAACTCACTAGTGCGGCAACGACCAAGGCCATCAGCAGGGATGCAAATCGCGAGTGTCTCATAGAATGTCCTTGCTGCTCAAGGTGCTGAAACGGGACCAATCCAGGACGGCCCGTAATGGGGTGGACGAGCCTCACACGCCCGGCATCGTACCATCTTTAAAGCGTGTCGTTAATCGTCGGGAACCGTGCGCCGTCTCCTGATTTGCGAGCCCAGTGCCCGGCGCGCCTCGCAGCGGCCGGACCACTTTCGCGCGGCCGTCGCCTCAAACAGGAAACTCCCGATTGAGTGATTCGCCCCGGTCTGATATATCCCCGCCCGTGTTCGAGCCGACTCGCCCTGATCGTCTTTTTTTCCGCGGTGCCCTGTGATTTGGCGAGTCGTTCTCAGTATCGCTCTCTTCATTGCGACCGGCTGTGCGCACTTCTCCGGAATGAGCTCCGGGGCAGCGCCTGTCGCTCGGTCACCGATTCAGCTTGCATCCTACACCGAAGGACCGGAAAAGCGGACGGTCTACGTCATGAGCAATGGCTTTCATACGGGGCTGATTGTCCGCCAGGAAGATGTCCCGCGCGACGCCTGGCCGGAGGTGGATGAGATCGCGGCGCACCCCTGGGTGGAAGTCGGCTGGGGGAGCGAGATCTTCTACCGGGCGAAGAAGATCACCGCGCCGGTGGTGCTGGGGGCGATCGTACCGAATTCCAGCGTGCTCCACGTCGTGGGGTGGGACGACTCTCCGGAAGTCGCCTTCGCCCGATCCGACCTGATCCGGGTGGAAGTTGACGAAAGTCGATTCGCGGCCCTGTGCCGGCACGTGCACAACAGCTACGCACTGGACGCCGCCGGCCGGCCGCAGAACCTGGGGCCGGGCATCTACGGGGACAGCACGTTTTTTCGGGCGCGCGGCAAGTATTACTTTCCCAACACGTGCAACGTCTGGACCGCGCGCGCCCTGAAGAGCGCCGGAGTCCCGATCATCCCCGAACTGTGCGGCGCTGCCGACCCGGTGCTCGCCGCCACCCGCAGCGTCGGCGAGACGATTCATCGCCGGTGAGACTCATCGCCGCGCATTGTAGTCATCTCGCTCTGCGAGATGAGGTCTGTGCATGCCATGTTTGAGATGCCTGTCGAGCCACGCTGAGACGTCGTGCGCCAGGGTCGCTGGGCGCGGAGAAGCGGATTGGTATCATGGGACAAAGCTAATTCTTCCGACGTGAATATTTCTGCAATCCGCCCGCTCTACCGGCCTGACGAGGAAACCACCATGCGCTGTCCGCAACCCACTCGTCGTGAATTCCTCAAATCGACCGCCGCGATCGGCGTGGGCGCCTGGATTGCCGGGCCGAACCTCGCGCTTGCCGAGCGGTCGGCCAACGAGGCGATCCACATCGCCTGCATCGGCGTGGGGGGAAAGGGAGCCAGCGACTCGGAGCACGCCGCCAACCACGGGAACGTCGTGGCGATCTGCGACATCGACGACGAGCGCCTGAACGCCCGGGCCAACGGCGAGAAGTTCGCGAAGGCGCGGAAGTTCAACGACTTTCGCAAGATGTTCGACGACATGGAAAAGGAGATTGATGCCGTCACCGTCAGCACGCCCGATCATACGCACGCGGCGGCGTCAATGATGGCCATCAAGCTGAAAAAGCACGTCTATACCCAGAAGCCCCTGACGTACAGCGTCTTCGAGGCGCGGGCCCTGCGCGAGGCGGCCAAAAAGTACGGAGTCTGCACGCAGATGGGGACCCAGGGCTCGGCGCTCGACGGCTTCCGCACGGCGATCGAAGTCTTGCGCTCCGGCGCGATCGGCGCGGTCCGCGAGGTGCACCTCTGGACCGACCGCTGCGGCAAATGGTGGAAGCAGGCGCCGGACATCGTGGCCCGGCCGGCCGTCACGCCTCCCGTCCCCAAGCACGTGCATTGGGACGAGTTTCTGGGACCGGCCCCGGTGCGGCCGTATCACCCGGCGTATCATCCCTTCGCCTGGCGCGGCTGGCGCGACTTCGGAACGGGCGCCGTGGGAGACATGGCCTGTCACCTGGCGAACATGCCCTTCATGGCCCTCAAGCTCGCGTATCCGACGAGCGTCGTCGCCGAGAATTCCGAGATCAACCCCGAGACGTACCAGCAATGGGCCACGATCAGGTATGAGTTTCCGTCGCGCGAGGGGCTGCCGCCCGTCAAGCTCGTATGGTGGGAAGGGATCCGGGGCGATCAGCGAAACCTGCCCCCGGCGGAACTGTTTCATGGTCTGGAGCGGCCGGACAACGGCATTCTCTGCGTCGGCGATAAGGGGACGGTCTTTACGGAGAATGCCCAGGGGGGAGGCTACCGGCTGCTGCCGGCGAAGGATTTCGAAGGGTTCAAGGAGCCCGAGAAGATCTTTCCGCGGCACGGCGCGGGAGATCACGACAACCTGCAGAAGAAGGAATGGATCGCCGCCTGCCGGGCGAACCAGCCGGAGATGGCCCTCGGCAACTTCGAAACCGCCGGGCTCCTCACGGAAACCGTCCTGCTGGGGAACGTGGCGATTCTGGCCGGCAAGAAGCTCGAATGGGACGGCCCGAATTTGAAAGTCACCAACGCCCCCGAAGCGCAGAAGTACCTGCACCGCGAGTACCGCAAGGGGTGGACGTTGTAGCTGGCCGGTGAAAGGAATTCGACCGCTGATTACGCGGAGACGTGCAGATAATCACGGCGAGGACCCAGCAGCACATCCGCGCGTATCCGCGTAATCCGCGG
>JBLMWR010000847.1:0-5684 GCA_050257335.1 Deltaproteobacteria bacterium
CCCCCCCCCCCCCCCCCCCCCCCCCCCCCCCCCCCCCCCCCCCCCCCCCCCCCCCCCCCCCCCCCCCCCCCCCCCCCCCCCCGGCCGATGATCGCCGGGCCATGCGCCATCGAGGGTCGCGAGATTCTGCTCGACATCGCCCGGAGCGTGAAACAGGCGGGCGCCAACATCCTTCGCGGCGGCGCCTATAAGCCGCGCACGAGTCCTTACAGTTTCCAGGGGCTGGGAGAAGAGGGCTTGCAGATTCTGCGCGAGGTCGGTGACGAGCTGCAGATGCCGGTGGTCACTGAAGTCATGGATCCACGGCAAGTCGCGCTCGTCGACCGGTACACCGACATTTTCCAGATCGGTGCCCGCAACATGCAAAACTTCAACCTGCTGAGCGAAGTCGGGCAGACGAAGCGCCCGGTGCTGCTCAAACGCGGGATGAGCGCCACAGTCACCGACCTGTTGATGTCGGCCGAGTATATTCTCGCCGGGGGCAATAAGCGGGTCATTCTTTGCGAGCGGGGCATCCGCAGCTTCGATTCATCGACGCGCAACCTGCTCGACCTGTCGAGCGTGCCGAACGCCAAGGGGCAAAGCCATCTGCCGATCATTGTCGACCCGAGTCACGCGACCGGGCGCCCCGACCTGATCCCCGCGATGTCTCTGGCGGCCGTGGCGGCGGGGGCCGACGGAGTGCACATCGAAGTCCACACTTGTCCCGAGAAGGCGCTGAGCGATGGCCCCCAGGCCCTTCTGCCGGATCAGTATGCCGCTGTCATGGGCCAGATGCGGCAGGTGGCCGGCATGTTCAATCGAACCATTCCCGCACCGCGCGGAAAGTAAAGCAGCCCCGGGGCGGGGCCCGGGCCACCAGATTTTCCCGTCATGCAGGGCAAGCGAGAGAGGCGATGAGACGATTATTTGTGGCCGGCAACTGGAAAATGAACACGCTGACCAGATCGGCTGTGGAACTGGCCGGCGCTCTGGCGCGGGCCGTGCCCGCCCCGCTCGAGGCCGTTCAGGTTGCGGTCTGTCCTCCCTTCCCGTATCTCTCGGCCGTCGCCGCGGCATTGGCCGGCAGCGGGGTCGAACTGGGCGCTCAAAACGCGTGGCACGAAAAACCGGGCGCCTTCACGGGTGAAGTCGCCGTCGAGATGCTGCTCGACGCCGGTTGCCGCTGGGTCATCCTCGGCCACAGCGAACGACGGCAGATTCTTGGGGAGACTGACGACCTCATCAGCAAAAAGACGAAGGCGGCGGTCGGCCAGGGGCTGCAGGTCATTCTCTGTGTCGGCGAAACCCTGAGCCAGCGTCAATCCGGCCAGACCGAGCAGGTGCTCGATTCCCAGATGCAGGGATCGCTGGCGGGGATCGACGAGAAGGCCCTGGCACGCGTAGTCATCGCTTACGAACCCGTCTGGGCGATCGGGACTGGGGTGACGGCGACCACCGAGCAGGCCGAATCGGCCCACGCCCACCTACGCAGGTGGCTCGGCACTCGCTACAATCCAAGAATTGGCGCGGAAGCGCGAATACTGTATGGCGGGAGCGTCAAGCCCCAGAACGCCAGGTCGCTGCTGGAGCAGCCCAACGTCGACGGGGCCCTGGTCGGCGGGGCGAGCCTCAAGCTAGACGATTTTTTGCCGATTGTTCAAGCAGCGGAAGGCGTACGAAACGGCTAGCTGAACCAACAGTTGCCAGGGACAAGTTATGGATTATCTTCTGCTGACATTGCTGATGCTGGTCAGCCTGTTTCTGATGTTCGTCATCCTCCTGCAGCGCGGCCGCGGCGGCGGTTTGGCGGGAGTCTTTGGCGGGCCGGGGGGACAGAGTGCATTCGGCACGAGAGCCGGCACAGTGTTCACGCGCATCACGATTGTCACGGCCAGCATCTGGGTCAGCCTGGCGTGCGCGACCGGCTGGTGGCTGAAGGGTTGAACGAAAAGCAAGGAGCGCTGGAGAGCGATCATGGGATATTTCCTGTTGACGTTGCTGATGCTGGTCAGCCTGTTTCTGATGTTCGTCATTCTGCTTCAGCGGGGTCGTGGCGGCGGACTGGCGGGGGCGTTCGGCGGACTGGGCGGACAAAGCGCTTTCGGCACCAAGGCCGGCGACGTTTTTACCGTGATTACCATCGTGACGGTCGTCATCTGGGTCATTCTCTCGTGCCTGACCGCCTGGCGTTTGAGGTATGAAGCGTCTCCTGAGTATCGTTTCAAGGGCGGCGCGGCCGCCGAGCCCGCAGCCGCAGAGCCCGACGATAAATCCAAGGACGGCGAGAAGGAAAAAACGAAGCCGGACTCCGAGACGATCGGGAAGTCAGACAACAAAACACAGGATAATTCTGACGACGACCTGAAGCTGGACGACGACAAAGGCAAGCCTGGGGCCGGCGCGAAGAAAGATGCGCCCGAGAGCCCCACAGACGGCTCGTCAGACAAGGACTGAGATGCAGCCCCAGCAAGCCGCTGAACTTTTGGCGAGGTGGCCGTGCTCCTGAGCATGACCGGGTTTGGGGACGCGCGCTTTCAGGACGATCGCCTGTCGGCCGCGGTGGAAGTCCGCGCGGTCAATAACCGCTACCTCAAAATCGGCACCAAATGTTCCGAGGTCTACGCGGCCCTCGAAGGAGACATCGAGCGGATTGTGCGTGATGCGATCAGCCGCGGATCGGTGAACGTCGCCATCCGCGTCGATCGCCGCTCCTCGGCCGAGGAGTTTGCCCTGAACCAAGTGGCTCTCACCAGCTACTGGTCGCAGCTCCAGGATGCCGCGAAGAAGCTGGGCGCCTCCGCGCCGTCAGAAATCGGCTATCTGCTCTCGGCCCCCGGAGTCGTCGCAGACGAAACGCGGCGGTCGGTCGATTTGCAGGCGGACGGCGAGATCATTCGCCGGCTGCTCAAAGAGGCTCTGGAGAAACTGCATGCTTTCCGCGCCGAAGAGGGCCGCTCGATGGAGCGCGAGCTTGCCGAGAATGCGAAAACGATCGCGACGCGCCTGAAGGAGGTCGCCGCGCTGGCCCCGCAGGTCGTCGCCGAATACCGCACGAAGCTCCTCGAGCGCGTCCGCCAGCTCCTGGCCGATTCGGGCATCACCGTCGCCGACTCCGACGTGATCCGCGAAGTCAGCATTTTCGCCGACCGCAGCGACATCAATGAAGAGATCACGCGGCTCAGGTCGCATCTGGAGCAGTTCCAGGCGTTCATCCTCGAGCCGGCGTCGACCGGCCGCAAGCTCGACTTCCTCAGTCAGGAAATGAACCGGGAAGTCAATACGATCGGGTCGAAGGCCAACAACGTGGCGATCGCGCACTGCGTGGTCGAAATGAAGGCTGCCATTGAAAAAATGCGCGAGATACTGCAAAACGTAGAGTAATGAGCGATTCGGGTGAATTCTCGGACATGCAGTTCGTGGTTCTTTCCGGTCCCAGCGGCAGCGGAAAGACGACGATCGTCGAACGCCTGCTCGAACGCTCGCCGGTGAAGCTCGTCAAGTCGATTTCGGCGACGACGCGCCGGCCGCGGAAGAACGAGGTGCATGCAAAGAACTACTATTTTTTGACCCCCGACGAGTTCGCCGCGCGGAGGGCGCGCGGCGACTTTCTCGAATGCGCCGAAGTGCACGGGACGGGGAACTGGTACGGGACGCTCAAGTCCGAGGTGGAGCGGGCCCGGCGGATGGGGGGCTGGGCGCTCCTGGAAATCGACGTGCAGGGGGCGCTGCAGATTATGCGGAAATATCCCGGAGCGCTCACTATTTTTTTGCGGACTTCGTCGGAGGCGGAATACGAAAAACGGCTGCGCGGACGCGGAACCGACGCCGAGGAAGTCATCGAGCGCCGGCTGGCCAATGCGCGAAACGAATTGAAATACGCCCCGGAGTACCGCCATCAGGTCGTCAACGACGACCTCGATCAGGCGGTCGGGGAAATCGTCAACATCATCTCGTCCTGGAGGCGGTAGAACATGCTCGATGAACTGAAGGAAGAACAGATCGTGAACAAGGTCGGCGGACGCTTCAAACTGTCGACGCTGATTCAGAAGCGGCTGGTGGCTCTCAATCGCGGCGCCCGGCCCCTGGTCGAACTGCAGACCAAGAATCCCATGGAAGTGGTGATTCAGGAGATCATGCAGGACAAGATCTACCTCGACCCGATGGGGAAAGTGGCGATTGCCGGCGAGGAACGCCCTGACGCCGGGCAGGACGCCGGCCCCAGCCTCGACGATCTGTAACGGCCCCCGAGGCGCCTGCCATGCATGGGTCGGAAATTCTTCTGGGAGTCACCGGCGGAATCGCCGCCTACAAATCGGCCGACCTCGCCAGCAAACTCGTGCAGGCGGGAGCGGCCGTGTCGGTGGTGATGACCCGCTCGGCTCGCAAGTTCATCGGTCCCACTACGTTCGAAGCCCTGACGAACCGTCCCGTGCACTGGCAATTGTTTGCGCCGCGCGAACACCCGCTGGGCGAGCACATTGGACTGGCCCGCCGGGCGAAGCTCCTTATCGTCGCCCCGGCCAGCGCCGACACACTCGCCAAATTCGCGCACGGAATCGCCGACGACCTCCTCTCGACGCTCTACCTGGCATTCACCGGCCCGGTGCTGGTGGCCCCGGCAATGAACAGCGACATGTGGGCCAAGCCAGCGGTCCAGCGCAACATCGCCCAGCTCCGGGCCGACGGCGTGCATTTCGTCGATCCCGGCGAGGGGTGGCTGAGCTGCGGCACGATCGGCCCGGGCCGGATGGCCGAGCCGGAGCAGATTTTCGAGCGGATCTCCCAGCTCTTAACCTGAACCGCGACGATTTCCGGAGGGAATCGCGGCGATGCTTGTCCTCAGCCGAAAAATCGGTGATTGCATTGTCATTGGGGACGGATTCGTCGTCACAGTTGCGTTCCTCGCGGAGGACCATGCAGAGTTGTCTCTGACCCGGCTCGATGGATCGTTTGTCAGGAGCGCCACTGTCCGCTGCAATGAATGGTTCCAGGTTGATGACCAGATTCGTGTTGTCGTCGTTCAAATTGAGAAGGAGAAGGCACGGATCGGGATTGATGCTCCGTCGGATAACCGTGTTCACCGCGGCGAGTTCTGGAATCTACCGCGGTAGTTCGCCAGGGGTGGATCCTTAAGCGAGGGTGGTGCATGACGAACAGCGACGCTGGCAGCGTCGCCCACATGGCCGACGTTGGCAGCGTCGGCGGGTTTTCAACGTGGTCCCTCCGCAGAACGGATGCACTCCGTTTGCCACATACCTGGCTTCCTCAATTGCGTCCGGCGCGAACGACGCCTTAGAATGGACGTCCTTGTCTCTCCGTGCTCACGTCCGCGATCTCAACAACGCGGCAATCATTGCCCCCGCTGCCGGAGCATTGATCTCGTTTTTGCGAGCCTGCGTGATTTCCCGCAATCTTGGACTCGTGAGCAGTGAGTCGGGGATGATGCGAATACTTCCGAATCTCGAGTCGCAATAATGCTCACCGTCACCCGGAAACTTGGTCAATGCATCGTGATCGGTGATACGTCGGTCACCGTCGCCCGTCTGGCCGTGCATTCGGTCGAATTGTCGCTCGCGCGGACCGACGGAATGCCGGTGGCGACAGTCGCTGTAGGAGCCAATCGACTCACCCACCTGGTCCGCGGAGTTCAGGCGGTCGTGCTGGCAGTCGACGGCGAGGAGGTGCGACTGGGGCTGGAAACT
>JBLMWR010000848.1:0-5961 GCA_050257335.1 Deltaproteobacteria bacterium
GAAGACGAAGAATGGAGTGGGGAGCTTCTGCTGCCAGACGTCCTTTCCGGACCGGGCGTCGAGGGCAAGCAGGCCCAGCGTGCTGAAGTAAAAATAGACGCGCTCGGCGTCGGCTGCGGGCGTCGAGCTGGCCTGGCTGTTCGTGCGGTGAACTTCCGCGAGGCGCCCGGTTTTCCAGTCGCGCTGCCACAATTGCTTTCCGGTCGCTGCGTCGAAGGCGAACAGGCTGACGGTCTCGTCGGCGGTCATGCCGCTCACAAAGACACGGCCGGCGGCCACGACCGCGCCGCCGATGCCGTCGCCAACCTCCGCCGACCAGCGCACGTTCTCGGTTGCCGAGAATTTGACGGGAAGCGGCTTCGTGGAGGCCGAGATGCCGCACGAGTTCGGTCCGCGGAATTGCGGCCAGTCCTCGGCGGGCAGATTCGCCGGACCGGCGAGGAACATCACCAGGAAAGCGACCGGCAGTCGCCAACCGGGGCAATTCGAACGGAAAGAAAGACAGCAGTGCGACATGATGGCGGGGCTCCTTTCGTCGAACATTGTATCAGTGCCAATTGATGGATCAAAGCGAACGCTTTAGACTGATCGGGCCGCAGGTAACGTCTGCCGGGCGGGACCTTGTGCGCAGATTGTCGTCGCAAGCGGCTTCAGCGTGCTGCCCACGGAAAGCCCGCACGAAAGCTCGGAATCGCATGTCATCCTCCATTTCCAGATGCGCCGCCTGAAGGCGGTCCTCCAAACGCCATCCGCGTGACGGGTCAACTACGCCGAGAACAGCCCAGTGCCACCCCACAATGACCAGCCGCAAGAATCGCCAGCCGCGGCGCCGCCGCCCGCCGAGAGCGATCCGTTGCCGGACCGGTTCCAGCAACGGAACAGCCTGGTGTTCATCGTCAACATGTCGCTGATCTATCTGGTGGCGCCGGTGTTCTACGTGGGCGTATTGCACGCGGCGATCTGCAATTCGCTGGGCGCCAGCGATACGGTCGCCAACCTGCCGGCATCCGTGAACCTGTGGATGACGCCCATCCCGGTTTTCATTTCGTGGCTGTGGCCGTCGCCGCTCGCGTCGCGGCGGATTCTCGTGGCCGCGTATCTCGTGGTGGGGATGGCAGGAGGCGTGGCGGCGGCCAGCTTCGTCGCGGCGCCGCGACACTGGCTGATCCCGGTTCTGGTCGCTCACGCGGGGATCGTCGGCGTTACCGTGGGGGTGATCCAGATGTGCCTGTGGGAACTGATCGGGCGGGGGATGACGACGACCCTTCGAGGCTGGACCCTGAGTTTGACGTTCGGCGCGGGACCCGTCTTTGCCGTCCTGGGCTCGTGCGCATCGCAACTGATCCTGAGCGGCAAGTTCCTCAACCTGGTTGAGGTGTCTCCCATCCCCGAGCCGTGGAGTTATGTGCTGCTGTTCGGCGTGACGGCGCCGGCCATGTGGCTGGCGGCGGGGATGGTTTCACTGGCCCGCCTGCCGCCCGGCTCGGAGCCGGCACCGCGCACAGGCGGAATCGCCTTCGCGCAGGGAATCCGGCTGTACTTCACCCATCCGCTGATCCTCATCGCCGCGTTCGGTTTTCTTTGCACGTACGCGGGAGGGGGCATGATCATGAACAATCTGGCGCTTTACGCCCGCGAAGCGATCGGGGAACCCCCGGAAAGGTATTCGGGGCTGCAATTGGCGCTGCGGTTCGGTTTCAAGAGCGTGTGCGGATTCGGCCTGGGCTGGCTGGTGACGCGGGTGCACGCCAAGGCGCCGCTCGTGGCCACGACCACGATCTGCCTGGCAGGAGTCGGCTGGGCGCTGCTCGTGCCCGGCAAGTGGTACCTCTTGAGTTTCGGTCTTCTCGGGGCGGGGGAACTGTTTTACGTCTACTACATGAACTACATTGTCAGTTGTTCCGCGCCTGAGCGGATGCGGGAAAACACCGCCTATACGAATCTGATCACCGTGACCGTCGGCTTTGTTCCCCTGATGTACGGCGGGATTTCCGACCGTTTCGGCCTGAGATCCAGCTTCGTTCTGGCGATGGCCATTCTCATCGCCGCCTGTGTGGTGGCCGGCCTGTTCCTCCCCCGCCAGCCGTCTCCGCGGAGCGCTGAGCCGGCGGCCTGAAGGCGTGCGATGCGGAGCGTCCCCGAAGAATCAACCGTCACTCCGAAAATGCGAGACTGCCGACGATGAAACGCTATCCGAGCTGCATCCTGAGCACCTGTTGCGTTCCCTGGGACGAGCAGGGCCGTTTTGCCGAGGCCATCTTTCGCCGGGGCGTCCGCGCCACGCTCGCCGCCGGCACTAAGTACCTCTACGTCTTCGGCACGGCCGGGGAGGGCTACGCCGTCACCGACCGGCAATTCGACGAGATCGTGGCCGCATTCGCCGACGAGATGCGCCAGGGAAAGGCCGAACCGATGGTGGGCGTGATCCACCTCTCGCTGGGGACGATCATCGAGCGGATCGAGCGCTGCCGGGACGCAGGGATCCGGCACTTTCAGATTTCGCTTCCGAGCTGGGGCGCCCTGAACGAGCGCGAGGTGTTCGAATTCTTCCGGCGCGTGTGCGGCCGCTTTGCCGACTGCCAGTTTTTGCATTACAACCTGCCGCGGACGAAGCGGCTGGTGACTCCGGCGGAGTACGGCCGGCTGGCGGCCGAACATCCCAACCTGGTGGCGACGAAATACAGCAACGACTCGTTCCACGTCACGGCCCAGTTGCTGGAACTGGCTCCGGACCTGCAGCATTTCCTGAATGAGACCAGTTACCTGTACGGCAGCCTGCTGGGGGAGTGCGGGCTTCTGGCGTCGTTCGTGACGAGTTGGCGGCGGCTCCATAAACTTTTCGACGCCGGCCGGCGCCGCGACGCGGCGACGATGATGGAACTGCAGCGGGAGATCAACGTATTCAACCAGTTGTTCGAATTCCTGGGGGACTCGGTGCATATCGACGGGGCATTCGACAAGATGTTTGCGCGGATCAACGATCCGGAGTTTCCCCTGCGGCTGCTGCCACCGTACGCGTACGTCAGCGACGAACAGTTCCTGCAGTTCGAGGCGGCCTTCCGCCAGCGCCTGCCGCAATGGCTGCCGGAGGGAAGATAAAGTTCCACGGCAAAGCAGGACGGCCCTTCCGGGCCGTCGGTAGCGCCAGACGGCCCGGAAGGGCCGTCCTGCAAACTCTTCACGCCGCCAGATAAGATTTCCCTGTATGAATTTGTGAAATGAGCCAGTCAGAATTGGAAACGCGCCCCGCCCCTGCTGAACCCGTTGGCGCCGACGAATTGCAGACGAGGTCCCGCCCGGCGGGTGGGACCTCCCGGTCCATCGCAGCCATTGACGTGCATGGCCATTACGGCCGGTACATTCGCAACGGCCCGGGAAGCCTCTGTGACTCGCTGAGCTCGGCCGATGCGGCCGAAGTTGTCCGCCGCGCTCGAAACGCCAGCATCGCCCTGACCATCGTCTCACCCCTGTCGGCGCTCTTGCCGCGCTTGCACGGCGATGCTGTGGCAGGAAACGTCGAGGCGGCGAGCATCGTGTCGCAGACGCCGGGGCTCAGGCAATATGTCGTGATCGATCCCCGCCGCCCCGAGACGTACGCCCAGGCCGACCGGATGCTGGCACAGCCGCAATGCGCCGGGATCAAGATTCATCCCGAAGAGCACGGTTATCCGATCCGCGAGCACGGGACGGCGATCTTCGAATTCGCCGCGCAGCACCGGGCCGTCATCCTCACGCACAGCAGCGAGCAGAACAGCCAGGCCGCCGATTTCATTCCCTGGGCCGACGCGTTTCCGGAGGTGCGGTTGATATTGGCCCATATCGGCTGCGGGTGGGACGGCGATCTGACCCATCAGGTGCGGGCGATCCAGCAGAGCCGGAAGGGAAACGTCTTCGCTGACACGTCGAGCGCCCGGTCGATCGTGCCGGGGCTCATCGAATGGGCGGTTCGTGAAGTCGGCCCCGAGCGCGTGCTGTTCGGCACCGACACGCCGCTGTACGACACGGCGATGCAGCGGGCGCGCATCGACCAGGCCGAACTGAGCGACGACGAGAAGCGGTTGATCCTGCGGGACAACGCGGTTCGGCTGTTCGGGCTGCCGGTGTAAACACGTCGAGCCGGCAGCGGAGCGGTATCAAGGAAAGCACCCCGGCTGTCCCGGCGCGCCGGGACCGGGGTGCTGGTCAAACCGGCAGAAGACGGACGAGCCGCGGCTGTTTCAACAGCCATACGCCTTGTGATAGTCGTGATAGTCGCGGCGCGTCTGGTCGGCAAAGCGGACGGCGGCGGCGAGAACGGCGTCGATCGCGGGGCCCTGCACCCAGCGGGCCAGCGCCTCGCGCCCCTCCGCGCCGGTCCCGCGCAGTTGAGACCAGCCGGTCACCTGCCCCACGACTTCCATCGCCAGGCGGAGCTTCTTGGGCTTTTTCTGGAGGCGATCGATGCTCGAGCGGCTCTCATCGGAAACCAACTCGCGCATCCGAAAAGCGCGCCGGCCAATTTCGAGCGGCGCGAGGCCGATCATCGGTTTCGACTGCAGTCGGCGCTGGGCGGCGACGATGCGGTGGGCCTCGGTGGCAAACTTCTCGGTCTGCGGACAGTCGACAAAGGGCCGAACCGACGAACGCCGGGCCTCTTTGACGTCCAGCATCCGGTTCTTGTCGGGCGAACCGCCCCCTTCGATCAGCACGGTATAGCGGCGCAGTCCCAGCGACCCGATGCCGGCGATCCGGCCCGTCACGTCGAGCACCTGATAAGCGTCGGGATTCTTCGACCCCGCGCCGAATGCTTCGACGGCCCGGCGCACCTGCTCGGCGACTCTGTCGCTGATCGGGGGATGTTTGCGGCGACTTCGAATAATCCGCCGCATGCAGCACTTCCCGGGTTTAGTCTCGAAGTTGAGGAGTTTGGCGCGGGGGGCCAGCGCCGTCTTGTTGAGCAGGTCCCAGACCGGGCCGTCTCCGCTGCGGGGACTGATCTCTCGCAACCGGCCGGATTTGACCGCCTCGACGACCGCCGAGCGGTAGTGGTCGAGAAACGCCAGGGCGATCCCCGTGGCGTCCAGCGGACTGAGCCACCATTCTTCCGCGGCGAGGAGTATGCTCGCCGTGCACCGCACCAGGTCGAAACTGCACGGCGCGACCAGCGCCTCGTCGAAATCGTTGATGTCGAAGCGGAAGTCGCCGCCTTCGGTCTGAAACGCGCCGAAGTTTTCGGCATGCAGGTCGCCGCAGCACAGGATCGGCGGCCCAGGATCTTCCGGCTGGAGCGCCGGCCAGGCCTTCCCGAACAGATGATCGGTCCCGCGAAAAAAGGAAAAAACGCTCTCGTTAAGGCGCGTCAGCTTGCGCTTCACCAGATCGGGCTCGCGATCGGCGTTGAATGCGACGATCTGCGCAAATACCGATTCGTTCTTGATCACCGATTTCATCGTCGATCCTGGCGGCATGCAAACCGTGATTATATCCGGACAAGCCGGTCATTTCCGGTCGTCCCTGCGCCCGGTGCCGGGTCAGTTTGAACCCGGCACCCCGTTACCGCCGCGGCGGGACAGCCGGGGTGTTTTTTCCGAAACTGACCCGCCACCCGGCGGCCCCCCGTCGCCACTTCCGTCTGAATGCTGATTTTGCCGAATCGGCGAAAATTCCGGATGGCAGAAATCGACATGGCAGAAAGGGATGCGTCATATCATTTTGTGAATGAATGGTTCCGGAGAGGAATTCACCCTACACCGCGGGAGCCATGAAGTATGGTTTGGCACGACCTTCGTGAAGTTTTAACGAACGGACGCAGCAGGAATTTATCTCGGAATGAAAGCCTTGCGACCAGCCAGTCGGCTTCGCAAAAGGTTGCCCGTGACGAAGTCCTGTGGGCCAGAATTCGCGTTCCAGACGTATGAACCAGACTGCCGGGCCACCGCTGATTGATCGCTTGACGACTGCTCTGCCGGACGGAGACTCCGC
>JBLMWR010000849.1:0-4028 GCA_050257335.1 Deltaproteobacteria bacterium
GTCGAGACCGAATTCTTTCCGATCGAAGAGCGTCATGAGGGCCGTCACGCAGATCGGCTTTGTGATCGATCCCAGGAGGAACATGGCGTCCCCCGACGGAGCCTTGCCAAAGCCGCGGGTCAACGACTCGTCACGCTGCGCGACGTGCAGTGCTGCCGAGTTGACTTGGCCGCCGGCCGTGGCTGTCGCCAGGAGATCGGCCGCGTCGTCCCAGCGGTCCTCTTTCAAGGCGGCAAAGAGCCGCGTTCCGAATGCGGCCGCCAGACCCGATTGAAGAAGGGTGCGTCGTTTCATGGGGTGAAGTTTACCGTGACGGAGAGGTGACGGCGAGTCAGCCGCGGTCAAGAGGCGAGCGGGGGTGCATCGCACCGGGTCGGATGCTACAAAGTAGCAGGCACGCTCCTGCGATTGGCGCTCGGCAAACCACTTCACGCGACCCCCCCTGCGCCCCCTTGCCAAGGGGGGGAGAACGCTGCGGGGCGGTGCAAAGGGTGGCGACGTGGTTAACCCCGGCTGAGGTCAACGTCGTTGCGCATCCCGAAGCACCGCATGGGTGGCGTACCATGAGAGGAGCAGCAGCGTGGCTTCGCCGGCGAAGGTTCCCCATGCGGCGCCGCCGATGCCGACCGCGGGAATCAGCGTCAGTTTCGCGCCGACGTGGACGACCGCGCCGCACGCGACCAGTCCCAGATCGTAACGCTGACGACCTGCGGCAACGAGTGCCGCCCGCCAATGCCCGGCCAGAAGCTGGAGCGGCAGAACCAGCAGCAGGATGCGGAGCACACCCGTTGCGCCGTCGAAGTCCGGGCCATACAGGAATCGCAGCACGCCGGGAGCCAGCAGAAGTGCCACGGCCGTGATCGGGACCGCCGCCAGGAAGGATCGCCGAATTCCAGTAGCCATCGCCGCCTTGACGTTCGCAATTGACCCGGCGGCGCGGCTGGCAAGGTGCGGGAACAGGACGGCAAAGTACGCCGCCAGCAGAGCGGAACCCAGCGAGTACAGCTTGAGCGCCGCGGCGTATTGACCGACCTCCGCCTTTCCCAGGAACAGACCCAGGAGCAGGACGTCGGATCCGGGCATGATGCCCCTTAAAAGATTGGTCCCTCCGATCGGCAGCGCCTCGCGCAGAAATCTCAGAGCGGCGGTCAAAGGGAGCGGCCGGATCACGGGCCCGATTCCGCGGACGATCCCCCACCACAAGGCGGCGGCCGTAATCGCTTCGGCAACGACAAGGACCAGCGGGATGGAGACGAGCGGCCAGGCGTGCGAAATGACCAGTTGGACTCCCCCCAGATACGCCAGATGCGCAGCCAGCATCGCCAGCCCCATCGGGCGGACCTGGCCCCGCCCCTGCGCCACCCAACCGATGTTGAATGCGGCCGTGAATAACGTCAGACCGTAGAGGGCCACGAGCTGGAAGCTGTCGCGGTACTGCGGAACCAGCCAGGAGAGTCCGGCGATGCCGGCCCACGCGATCGACGCCAGACAGCAACGGAGCACGACGACCGTGGCGGCGATGCTTTGAGCCGTCTCCGCTGTGGCTGCGACGCTGCGGACACCGGCTGTGTTCAGGCCGCATGTGGAGACCCAGATTCCCTGCACCGCGAGGGACTGCGCCACGTTCAATTGACCGAACGCGGACTGCCCAAAATGCCGGACCAGCAGGATGTCCGCCAGAAACCGCAAACCACGGCTGGCCAGCTCCGCTCCAAAGAGCAGGGTGACTCGTTCAAACACCCCCGCAGCGCGTTCCGGCCCGTTTGAGACCGAGACTTCGGCCACGTTCACTTCACAGGGGGCCGAATTCACGGGATCCGGAGCCGACCAGTTCGTCGCCATTATCGTTCTTCAGGGAGACGGACGCGTGTTTGGAAAGATGCACTCACCGCGCGAGCCCGGCTTCCTCGCAGAGACGTTCATAGAGCTGAACGATTCCGGGAGTCAGCCGCGGGTCGGCCGTAAAGCTTACGCGATATTGATGTCGCCGGCGATCGTTTCGAAAGAGCCGGCAGGCGGCGGAGATTCCGTCGGCCGTGACGCGAAGTCCGAGAAACTCGAGCATGCGACGCAGTTCCGCTTCGTGGTTGCGGCAGAGGGCGTCGGCGTGGCAGATCAGCCGCTCTTCGGAAGATGCCGCGTCCGTGATCCGCCGGTTGTAGATCTCCCAGAGCCGAAGTCCCTCGGCAACGGCAATCCCACGGGCGATTTTAAAAGATTCTGCGACTTCCAATGGATGACGGAGCGGAATGATGACCTTGTTCACGGGAACGATTGACCGCCAGAAGGGAAGCGTCAGGCAGTTCCGCGGATCCTTCCAGCCCCACGGCTCCTGTGCGGCCCGTCTTCTGAGAAGCGCTTTCGCCTTTTCTCGCACGGATTGAAGTCTCCGGTCGGCCATCCAGTCGGAAGGCGGCTCCGGAGGCGCGTTCCAGGCGCCTCCGAGCGCTTTTAATACCGCGTCGTTCATTCGGACAAGGGGGACGTTTTCCCCGTAGCCGTCCGGATTATCCTCTTCGTGGGGTGGAAAATCTTCGGAGGGCGGCCCCAGATCAACGCCACAGGCGCCGAGCATCAGCGAAAGAATGGATGAATTCGAGCGGTGCATTCCGGCGATGTAAATGGCCACGATTTCCTCAACGTGTGGTTAATTCAGGGAAGGCGACTCGCTGCGCGGCCCTCAACACCCTGCGATGATCAGCGGCTCCCGGTTATGTACTTCAGCCGTTTGCGAATTGTAGCTCCAGGTGCAGGGAGCGGGAACGTCGCTCCGCGCGGTCGTCGACGAGACGCGAGTCAAACGTGGGCCACGCAACTTGGCTCGTCGCGGACGCCGCGAAGCGTCACGGGACGGCTTATCATTTATTACTCGAAATATGAAAGTTAGAGAACGAAGTAAAAATTTCGCGGTACGGCGCAGACGCTGTCACACGGAATAAGAAACTTAAAAGACGAAATACAAACCGAAGAGAGACTCAATTCTTTTGCGCGACGTTTGGCGGACGACGCGCTATGCTCACAAAGAGTACGCGCGAACTTCTCGGACCATTCCCAACGCGCGCCTGTGATGCCATCGAAACTATTCAGCGGCGCGAGGTGTTCAATGTTGTGGGAGGTGTCGCGGTCTCTGCAAAGCCATGAATATTCTGTTTTTGATTTCCGGGCGATACCTCCCGGCGAGCCGGTTCCGGGTACTGCAATACCTTCCCCGGTTGCGGGCCGCTGGGCACCAGTGCGTGGTCGCTCCGAGCATCCCGCCGAAGTATCGCGGATTTCCGCTGATCGGCAACCGCGCCAGCGAGTGGCCGCGGCGGATGTTTCGCGCCTGGGATGTTTTCCGCGCTTGGCGGCAGGATTTCGACGTCGTCTTTCTGGAGCGCGAGCTGTTCAGCACAGACTTTGTCTTCCTTGAACGATTGCTTCGCCGCGCGGCGCGGACGCTGGTTCTCGACGTGGATGACGCGCTCTTCGAGCTGCATCCGCGCAAATTCGGGACGCTATTGCAACTGAGCGATTGCGTGATTGCCGGGAATCGGCTGCTCCATGAAATCGTGGCGGATGAGCATCCCTTCACAGTGGAGATTCCGACGGTGGTCGACCTGGACCGCTATGTTCCCGGACCGGCCAATGGATCCCGTCCGGGGCGGCCCGTCATTGGCTGGACCGGGCTGGCATCGAACATTCCCTATCTGAAGATCGTCGCCCCCTGTCTGAAGGAACTTGCCCATCGCTTCGATTTCGAATTCCATGTGGTTGCGGAAGACCCCTGCCCGCTGGCCGAGCTGGATCTGGCCGGCGTACGGACGAGATTCATTCCTTGGACAGAAAGCGATGAGATCGCCGTCCTGCGGCAATTCGACGTGGGATTGATGCCTCTTCCCGACGATGGCTGGACGCGTTTCAAATGCGGGTTGAAGCTCATTCAATATATGGCCCTGGGAATCCCGGGGATCGCCTCGCCGATAGGGGTGAACGTCGATATCGTCCGGAATGGCGAGACCGGTTTTCTTGCGGAAACTCGATCGGAA
>JBLMWR010000850.1:0-3903 GCA_050257335.1 Deltaproteobacteria bacterium
CTCGACGCGATCGGGGACGAAATTGCCCGCGGCGAATTCGAATTCCGTACGGAACTCGAAGACATCCACATGCACATCGAGAGCGCCCTGATCGAGCGCATCGGCGATGTGGGACGCAAGCTGCACACGGCCCGCAGCCGCAACGATCAGGTGGCGACGGATTTGAAGCTCTATGCCCGCGACGCCATCGACGTCATCGACCGCCGACTTGCGGACTTGCAGACCGCTTTTATCGAACGGAGCGACCGCGATCTCGACCTCATCGTCCCGGGATACACGCATCTGCAGCGGGCCCAGCCGGTCCTGGTCGTGCATTACTGGCTGGCGTACTGCGAAAAGTTCGAGCGCGACCGCGAGCGCCTCGCCGACTGCCGGAAGCGCGTGAACGTCTCGCCCCTCGGGGCCGCGGCCCTGGCCGGGACGTCGCTCCCGATCGACCGCGACTATTCGGCGAAACTGCTGGGCTTTAGCGCGCCGGCCGCCAACAGTCTGGATGTTTCCAGCGACCGCGATTTTGCGATCGAGCTGGTCGGTTGCCTCGCGCTGGTCGCGGCCCATCTGAGCACATGGGCCGAGGAATGGATTTTGTGGTGCACCAGCGAGTTCGGATACCTCAAGCTGCCCGACGCCTATACGACCGGCAGCTCGATCATGCCTCAGAAGCGGAACCCGGACGTGCTGGAGCTGGTGCGGGGGAAAGCGGCTCGGGTGATGGCCGCGGTGCCGCAATTGCTGACGCTCGTCAAGGGTCTGCCGCTGGCGTACAACCGGGATCTGCAGGAAGACAAAGCCGCGCTGTTCGACGCCGTAGACACGATCACCGCCTGCCTGGAGCTGGCGCCGGCCATCGTCGCCGGCGCCGAGTTGCAGCGCGAGCGAATCGCCGAGCGGCTCGAAGACGGGTTCCTCGACGCGACAGCGCTGATGGAATACCTGATCAGGAAAGGGGTACCGATGCGCACGGCCCACGAGACGGTGGGCAAGCTCGTGGCGCAGTGCGAATCGAAAAAATGCCGACTGGCCGATCTGTCGCTGGCGGACCTGCAGATCGTTTCGCCGCAGATCGCGGCCGATGTCGCGCAGGTCCTGGGAGCGAAAAATGCCGTCGCCGCGCTGCGGAGTTATGGCTCGGGCGGCCGCGATTCGGTCCTCGAGCAACTGGAGCGCTGGCGGAAGCGGCGGTGAAAAGAAGAGATGAAGAGCACGGCTGACCGGTTGGAGTTCGGGCTGAAGGCTGAACTCCGGTATCCGCATTCATCCGCATCATTCGCGGTTGCTTTCATTCCGACGGGCTGGAAAGTCCGCGCCTGATTTATCACAATCGGGCTTGAATCGCGTCCAATCCGGCGTCCGAGTTCCGACATTCAAAATCGAGTCATCATGCCTGCGTGCGACATTGGTCTGGTGGGGCTGGCCGTCATGGGCGAAAACCTCGTGCTCAACATGGAGAGCCGGGGGTATCAGGTGGCGGTTTTCAACCGCACGGTCAGCAAGGTCGACGATTTCGTGAAGCGCCACCCCGGGAAGAAACTGACCGGCTGCCATTCGCTGAAGGAGCTGGTCGCCAGCCTCAAATCGCCGCGCAAGATCATGATGATGGTCAAGGCCGGACCGGCGGTTGACGAGCTGATTCATGAGCTGCTACCGCTCCTGAGCCAGGGCGACATTCTGATCGACGGCGGCAACACGTACTTCCCCGACACGAACCGGCGGACGGTGGAAGTCGAAAAAGCGGGGCTGCTGTTCGTCGGCACCGGCGTCTCGGGGGGTGAAGAAGGGGCGCTCAAGGGGCCGAGCATCATGCCCGGCGGGTCGGCCGCCGCCTGGCCCCACGTCAAGGAGATCCTGCAGAGAATCAGCGCCAAAGTGGGGCCGAACAACGACATTCCCTGCTGCGAGTGGGTCGGGCCGGCCGGAGCCGGGCACTACGTCAAAATGGTTCACAACGGCATCGAATATGGCGACATGCAGCTTATCTGCGAAGCCTACTTCATTCTCAAGAACGCACTGGCGTTGACGAACCGCGAGCTGTACCGCGCCTTCGACGGCTGGAACAGGGGAGAGCTGGAAAGCTACCTGATCGAAATCACCCGCGACATCTTCACCGTCCCCGACCCGGAAGGCCCGGGCGAGCTGGTCGACAAGATTCTCGACACGGCTCAGCAGAAGGGGACGGGAAAATGGATGAGCCAGCACGCCCTCGACCTCGGCATGCCGACCACGCTCATCACCGAGGCGGTTTTCGCCCGGTGTCTGTCGGCCCAGAAGGCCGCGCGGGTGCGGGCGTCGAAGTTTTTTCCGCCGCCGACAAAGAAATACGCGGGGGACCGCGACAAGTTCATTGAAGACATCCGCCAGGCGCTGTACGCCTCGAAGATCTGCAGCTACGCGCAGGGCTTCGTGCAGTTGGAAGCGGCGGCGAACGAATTCAAGTGGGAGCTGAACTACGGCAATATTTCGCTGCTCTGGCGCGGGGGCTGCATCATCCGCGCCCGGTTCCTGGAAGACATCAAGCGGGCGTTCGACCGGAACCCGCGCCTTGAAAACCTGCTGCTCGACGAATTCTTCGCCGCGGCCGTACGCAAGGCCGAGCCGAGCTGGCGGCACGTCGTCTCCCAGGCGGTCGAACTGGGACTTCCGGTCCCCGGATTCGCCGCCGCTCTCACCTACTTCGACGGCTATCGCCGCGACAGGCTGCCGGCGAATCTCCTGCAGGCGCAGCGCGACTACTTCGGCGCCCACACCTATCAGCGGGTGGATAAAGAGGGAACCTTCCACACCGACTGGATCCGGGCGAGAAAGCTGGAATAACTCGAAGTACGTCAGGCTTACAGCCTGACAGCCATGTGCCCGCCGCATAACGCCGGGGTGGCAGGCCAGCTCGCCGACGCTCAATTAACCTGGGGCGAGCCGATACACCGGCTGGCATGTCGGAAGAGACGCTCGCAAGCCCACTGCGGTCAGGCTATAAGCCTGACGTACGGGTACGCGTAGGAACGAGAAATGAGAGGGTGACGCACAATGCGCGTCCATTTGCTCGGCACCGGCGGGTATCACCCCAACGAGCGGCGGCACACGGCCTGCCTCATGCTGCCGGAGGCGGGAGTCGTGTTCGATGCCGGGACATCGTTCTTCCGCGTCGCCGGCCGCCTGGCGACGCGCGAACTGCACATTTTCCTGACGCATTCCCATCTCGACCACACCGCCGGCCTGACGTATTTCCTCGTGCCGATGCTGTCAGGCCGGGTGGACCGCGCCGTCGTTTACAGCGCGCCAGAATATCTGGCAGCAGTCCAGACGCACCTGTTTTCGCAGCCGGTGTTTCCGGTCAATCCCGGGTATGACTTCCGGCCGCTGGAAGCGCGTGTCGCGGTGCCCGGCGGAGGAGTCCTCACCCATTGCCGGCTGAATCATCCCGGTGGTGCGCTGGGGTATCGCGTGGACTGGCCGGGAAAGTCGCTGGCGTACATCACCGACACGATTGCCGACGGATCGTATACGGAGTTTCTGCGGGGAGTGGACGTCCTGATTCACGAGTGCAATTTTTCGGACGAATCAGCGGTCTGGGCCGAGAAGACAGGGCACAGTCACACGTCGGCGGTGGCGCGTCTGGCCCGGGACGCCGGCGCCCGCCGGCTCTTTTTGACGCACTTCGACCCGCAACACCCCGAAGACGACCCGATCGGCCTGCCGGCGGCCCGCGCGATTTTTCCGGCGACGGAACTCGCCGAGGATCTGATGGAAATTGATTTCTGACGAAGCCCCAAGCCCACCGGCGGCGTCCGGAGGGCACGCCTGGAACTTCCTCATGCGATGTCACATGCACAACGAAAGCGAAGCCGTGGCGATCTGCGTCAGTTGCGGGCGAGCACTCTGTCGCGAGTGCGAAGCCACAGGAACCGG
>JBLMWR010000851.1:0-10041 GCA_050257335.1 Deltaproteobacteria bacterium
CGCCGTAATTCAGCGTGCTTTCTTCCGGGACCGTGGCACCGTTCACAACCAATCGACAACTCGGCGAAGGGAGGCGATCCGAAACGATCGTGGCCCCCGGGCTGGGGATTGACCAGGCCCGCGTGGCACGAGACGCACGCATCGCCAATCCGCCGTTCGAATCGCAAGTGCCCCGCGGCCGCGTAACTGGGGGACAGGTCCCACTTCCCCTGTCCCTGCCCGGAATACCACGAGATGGGGGACATGAACAGCAGCCCGCCGCGGTCGATGAAATACGACCGGCCCCGCTTTCCCGATCCTACTGCGTACTGCACTTCGATGGCCTGGTCGTAGATCGTCTCACCATCGGCGTCCACTGCGATCTCGTGGTGCCGGACTGATCCATCCGTTCGCTCGATGCGATAATTCCGGCGCCCCGCCGTAAACGTGGTATTGCGCTCGAAGTCTTCCGAAGGCGAGGTCGCACCGGCCGAAAACAGGGAATGCGACATCGGGTGCGTCTGGTATTTCTCCCAAATGTCGCGATGACATTCGCGGCAATTCTGGCTGCCGATATAGTCTGTCGGAGGCGGCGCCGGTTTCACTGCAGGATCGAATTCCTCGCGATCCGGCGCCGGCGGAGCGCGGTTTTCAATCGCGCCGGTTTCGACGGGTTCTTCAATGTGGAACATCCACCACAGCGCCGCGCCGCCGGCCGCGAGGCCTGCCAGGAAGGCCAGCGCCCCCAGCGGAATTCGCCGAGACATACTCCCCTCCCGATTACTCTCACCGCTCAATGAGCTGGTGCGTTTTCCCGGGGACGAACCCGACCGACCACGTCGCTAATCATTCGCCGCGCGGGGACGGCATCCCGACGCCGCCGTAGTCCGGCGGATCATGGGTCGGCGCTTTCACTTCTGGATTTTCAGAATACTGGCGAAATCATCGCTTCCACGTCCCTGCGGTGCCAGTATAGCGGGCAGATTTCGCGGGTTCAATCGGGCGCTCGGCCGCGCCATGCGGCCTTCTCTGACACAAGTCTTCGGCTCCCGGCGCATCCATCGAAGGCTTTCCCCCGAAGATTCGCAAAAAAGGGAATCTATCTGTTGACACAGTAATTGTTATAACGTATTATTGCCCTGTTGGCAGCGATTTACAGGGAACCGCGACATGGTGAAATCCGCACTGCAGCGCGAACTTCGCAAGAAACGGCCGTTCGAGCTTGCCGAAGAAGAAGCGGGGCTCAATCTGCTGAAGACCGCCGAAAGCGTGCGCTTGCCGTTCGATCGACTGTTTGCCGAGCATGGAATTTCCGATCCGCAGTACAACGTTCTGCGGATCCTGAGGGGCCACGGAGGCAAGGGGCTCCCTGCTCCGAGATCACGGCGCAGATGGTCTCGCGGATGCCCGACATGACACGTCTGGTCGATCGCTTGGAAAGCGCCGCGCTGGTCCGCCGCTGCCGGACGGAGGAAGACCGCCGCGTCGTTTTGATCTGCGTTACACCGGCAGGCCTGGAACTGCTCGCCCGGCTTGACCAGCCGGTCCGCGACCTGCATGTGCAGACGCTCGGGCATTTATCGCGCGGCGAACTGGCAGAGTTGAACAGGCTGCTCGTGAAGGCTCGCACGCCGCCGTGAGCAGTCTGCGATTGCTGACCCGGGTACGTGTTTTTCTGGATCAGTAGTTGTTGCAACAGGAATAAGCCCTAAAACGAAAGGAGCATGGATCATGAAAATCGCGACTCATAGTGCGCGTTACCTGTTGGGGCTTGTCTTTCTGGTGTTCGGATTGAACGGCTTTTTCAATTTTCTGACTCCTCCGCCGATGCCCCCTGCGGCCGGGGAATTCATCGGCGCACTGGTCAAGACCGGGTACCTGATGACTCTGGTGAAGCTCACGGAGGTCGTCTGCGGAGCATTGCTCCTGTCCGGTTTTCTGGTGCCACTGGCGTTGGTCCTTCTGTCGCCGGTCATCGTCAACATCGCCCTCTTCCATGTTTGCCTCGTGCCGCCGCAGGAGGGGGTAATGCAGTTCGTGTTCGTCGCGATGCACGTGTTTCTGATGTGGCAGTATCGCGCGTATTACAAGGGATTGTTTACCCTGAAGGCGACCATCGCGTGAGGGGGCGTGCGCACGCAGCCGGGGTGCTTTCCCGCCAGGTGGCGGGTTCGGAGCCGCGGCAAGATGGCCTGCATTCGCGGCAGGACGAACCATCCTCTTGAGATTTCTGGCCGCTGGAGCCGGAAAATCGAGCGATAGCCCCGGACATGGCATTAGCACAAGGAGAGTTTCCGATGTTGACGATCCGTCCCGCCGCCAGTCGCGGCCGAACCGCCATCGACTGGCTCGACAGTTGGCATACGTTTTCGTTTGGTGATTATCGCGATCCGAAGTGGCGCGGGTTCCGCAGTCTGCGGGTCATCAACGACGATCGCATCGCGCCCTTGGGCGGATTCGACACGCACCCACACCGCGACATGGAGATCATCACCTGGGTCCTCTCGGGTGCGCTCGAGCATCGCGACAGCCTCGGAAACGGCTCGGTCATCCGTCCGGGCGACATGCAGCGCATGACGGCCGGGACCGGCATTCTGCACAGCGAGTTTAACCCCTCGCCGAACGAACCTGTCCACCTCCTGCAGATCTGGCTGTTTCCCGACCGCAAGGGACTGGCCCCCGGATACGAGCAGCGGGCCTTTGCACAGGCCGAATTGCACAACGCTTTACGGCTTGTCGGCTCCCAAGACGGGCGATACGGCTCGGTGACGATTCATCAGGATGCCGACGTGTATTCCGCGACGCTTGAGGCCGGCAGGTCCGTCCGGCATGAAGTCTCGGCGGGACGCCACGCCTGGGTGCAGGTCGCCCGCGGCAGCGTCGATCTCAACGGTCGCGAGCTGGCCACGGGAGACGGCGTGGCGGTCACCGACGAGCGGTCTCTCGAAATCGCGGGCCGCGACGCCTCGGAGATTGTGCTGTTCGATCTGGCATAAGCCGGGGCTGGAGTCCCGGTTGCAGCCGGCGGGACATCGCTGAAGTCGCAGGCGCGCCCGGTTCAGTCCCGCACGGTCCGCCGCTTCAGCACGGGCATTGGTGGTCCGAGCGCGTTCCAGTCGGCCGGATCAAACACCGCCGGGACGATCGGTTGTAACACGTCATCTTCGGCCCCGGCGGGCACAGCCTCGATCGGTCGCGGCGGAGCTGCGGGGTAAGCCAGGCGGGGGGTGATGAACACGATCGTCTCGATCAGTTCCGCCGGGGTTTCGCCGTTTGCGACCGGGGCCACCGATCCTTGCGCGGCGGCGCGGGCACCCTTCGCCTCGCCGGCATCGGGACGTTGCAGAATTAATCGGCCGACCGTCAGCGTCTGGCCAAGCTGCATTTCAACCTCGGTGTTCAACCGCCGCGTGTTGATTCCCGGGTGGGCAGACCCGTCGTCGTCGACTTCGTTTTTCCGGACCTCGCGCAATTCAAACGAAGTCCGCAGCCGGATGCGCTGGCTGGGAAGGACGACGGCGACGACCTCGAGGTCGGTTCCGAAACGGACATTGCGAACGGCGACTTCCCCGCTGGCGGATTTGACACGCACCGGAATTTCGCCCCCGGTGAGAAAGGACGCGGGACGGCGCGACGTCGTGACCACGGTCGGTTCGGCCAGAACTTTGATGGCTCCCTTGTCCCGCAGCTCTTTGAAGAGCGGCAGGCGGGCCGGATTGGCCTCCGCAATTTTGAAGAGCGCCAGGCGGGCCGGATTGGTCTCCGCAATGCCGGACATTTCAGCCGACGTGTTTCGACTCGCACGCGGAATTTCCCTCGGCACCGGGGCCGATTCGTGCGACCCCGATGGCGTAAGCCCGATCAGTTTGTCGAAATCCCGGGCCTTGAGCCCCAGCTTCCTGCGGTCGACCTCGAGGGCCACGATTTCAATCAGGACGGTTTGGACCTGGCCGGTGAGGGCCCGCAGCCGGTCGACTTCTTCCTGCAGGCATTCCAGTTCGGATTCCTTTCGACTCAGCACATTTTCGTAAACGGTTCGTTGTCTGGCGTCGTTGCGGAGTTTCGCGGCCTCCTCCAGAAGGCCCGCCGCCTCGAGGTGGTCGGCCGCCTTGAGGAGATGGTCAACAGTCCGTTCCCTCTCGTCGGAGTTCGGTTCGGTCGTGGCGGGGAGCGCGGCGGACGGCGCCACGGGGAGCAGGCCGGGTTCACCGGCCGCCGCAGCGCTCAAGGTTGCAGAGATGAGGCATATTGCAGCGAACTGTGCTCTGGACATCGATCGACTCCGGAACCTGGAACGACCCGCGCGGCGTGGCCGCCTTTTTGGCGGTGGGAGGTCGTATCCGCCCCGGCCCAAACCGTCAAGATCGGTTTTCAAGAGGATCGCAGGACTCCCGGCGCGGTTCCAGCGGGAAGCCCCGGTGAGCGTCCCGGAAGCGATGCCTGCTGACGGACGCGCGCGTTTATCGCGTTCTTCTCACCCACCGGGGCTTCGCTGCGCTGCAGCGCCGGCCACCCCGCTCAACCGATGCACCGCAGGTTCCGCTCCTCTATCCTTGGCGCGACTCGCGAGCGATCGCTTCCCTCGCCTTCCAGATCGACTCGAGGACATATCCGACGTATTGCTCTTCAGAAAACGGGCTCATGATGTACGATTTCAGGGCCACGACCGGTTCACCGTAATCGGTCTCGCGGTAGCAGTCAGTGACCGATATGACCACCCCCCGCCCCTCCAGGGCCTCGGCCTGGATCAGATCGAAGAGCCGGCGATTGTAGGCGTTGTATTCGCGCACCTTCTCGCGGCACGCCGGGTCGGATTGTTCGCGCTCCGGAAAGCTGAACGTATCGACTCCATCGGGATAGACCCGGAACAGCGTCACGGGCCCGAAGTTTCCGTTGTTGAGGACGTGCGTCGCCGCGTGCGCCTCCAGCCGTTCGCGCAGCACCTCGGCCATGGCGACCAGGTGCCCCAGCAATGACCGCAGGCCGTTCTTTCCGAAGAGCATCAGGTTCGCCAGCGCGGCCATCGGGCCGTTGCCGGGCCGCGAAGTTTCCAGCGTGAATTGCCCGGGATGATAGTGCCCCGACTGGAATAGATAGGGCATCGCCTCGGGACTGCGGGCCAGGCGCGCCAGATCGCCTTTGTCGCGGGCCAGGAACAGGCTCGACACGTAGGGAGCGAAGCCCGTCTTGTGGAAATCAATGCCGATCGAATCGGCCTGTGCCAGGTGCTGCATCCGCCGGTGGACGCCCGCCAGGGCCCGCAACGTCCGTCCCCGGAAGCCCAGTTCGTTCTTCTCGAAGTTGTAATCATTGAAGACGGACCAGGCCCAGCCGATGACCGCGTCGGCATGCAGGTGCGGCGCGTAATCGAGGGCGAATTCTTCGACCAGCCGGTCGCGGATCTCGCGCATCTCGAGCAGGTCGTCGACACCGAACGCGTCGGTTGTTCCCATCGTGGCGATGATCGCAGCGATCTTGTCCCCGCGCCGGAGAAGGTCGCGACAGATCGTTTCGAGCAGGCAGATGCGGATTTCGTTGCTCGGGTCGGCGGGGACTTCGACGACGGAATCGAAGCCCAGCCCCAGCCAGCCGGCGACGGTTCGGGCGGCGTAATGCGCGCGTTCCGAGCAGACGATTCGTGCCGGCGTCCGCACCCCGCTGTACATCGTCCCCGGGCTGCATTTCTCCAGGCCCAGCTTGGCGCCGTAGAGGGTGGTCCCCGTTCCGCCGAAGGTGAACACGCCCCCCGCCTGTTCCGCATCGTAACCGACAAGGGCCGCGGAAATGGCGGCCGCCTCGACCTCGGCCACCGCCACCCGCCGCGACGATTCGTCGCTGACGAGATTGGGGTTGTAGATCGAGGGGAGCAGTCCCCCGATGATGCTGGGAATCGTCGGAGAGGGGACGACGTTGATTTGCGAGCGGGGGTGGCCCCAGATGAACATGCCCGAGAGATACTCGACCAGCCGCCCGGTCACCTGCTCGAGCCGCATGGGGTTTTCGCCGATCCGCCGGGCTCGCGCCGCCGCATAATCGAGCTCCGCCGGCTGGCCCAGCATGGGCATCGCCGATTTCATCGAGTCGACCTGGTCGAGGGCCCGCAGGAAGGAGAAGACGAAATAGGCGTCGTGCATGCGGTCGGAAACAGGCTGCGGAAACGCCTGCCGCAGGTCGGCGACGATTTGTTCGTAAAGCGCGGACATATCTCGATTCAGCCGGATGTTGAAACGTCGAACAGCACAGTTTCACAGGCCCACGGGCGTCGCCCCGCGGGTTCCAGACTATATCAAATCCTCCCCCACAACGCCGGACCCGTCCCGGCCGATTGACGCCCCCAAAGCCGGCTGTTACAGTGCTTGCTTCAGAAGAGGATCGCAGGGTTGTCATCATTCGAGGAACCTGAAACACATGGGATCGGTTGAACGTACTCGAGAACTTCGTCGTCGTCGCTCGCGGAAGGAGAAGCTGAAGAAGCTCCGGGCCCGGTTTGCCAAAGCCGCCAATGAGACCGAAAAGGCAACGATTCTGGCGCAGGCCCGCCGCGTGAGCCCGCTGGTCAGCTTCGAGGAAAAATAATCTGCGTTTCCCTGCGAAAATCGGTCTGGACGCGCTTCGGGGATGCTGATAGATTCCCCCCCCTCAATTCACCTTCCCTCTCGCTGTTTCCCAAAATCCCGGCCGCCTCGGGGACCGTCCTTCGAGTCGTCGTTTCAATTCATTTCCGGCACCTTCAGAATGGAGTCTGTCGTGCGGAACCGCTCAGCGTTCGATTTGTTCGTCGCCCGTCACGCCGCACTCTGGGCCATTTTCGCCGCTTCCAGCATCGTGGCAGCGCGAACGGCGGATGCGGCGCAGATCGAGGCGATCCGCGGCAAGACCTACACGCTCACCGGCAAGCACGGTCCCTGGATGATCATGGTGACCAGCCTGTGGGGGACGACCCCTGAGCAGGATCAGCAGGCCGACAAGGCCGCCCACGAACTGATCTATCAGCTTCGCAGGAAGGGGGTCCCGGCGTATATCTACCGGCAGGACGATAAGATCGACGAGATCGATTCGGTCGACCGCATGGGACGTCCGAATCGCAAGCGGGTCACGAACCAGCACGGAATGATCGCCGTGCTCGCCGGAAACTATCGGCACCCTGACGACAAGGTGGCCCAGCAGACGCTCAAATTCGTCAAGAAGTTCAATCCCAGGGTCGACGTGGAATGGCAAGGAAAGCCCATGCAGGTCCCGCTCGATCTGAACAAGGCCTTCATGACCCGCAATCCCATGTTGTCGCCCGAAGACATGGCGCGAAAGAGCCGCGAGCCATTGCTCGTGAAGCTGAACTCCGGCGAACATACGCTGTTCGAGAACAGGGGAAAATACACCCTGGTCGTCGCTTCGTTCTACGGTAAATCCGCCGTCAAGCCGAAAAACTTCGAGAAATTCGACGAGATGCTCCACCAAGAGACCCAGATCAGCCTCGATAAGGCGGGCCGCGACAGTTGGGAGCTGATGACGATGTTGCGCTCCAGGGGATACGACGCCTATGTGTTCCACGAGCGATTTCGATCGATCGTCACCGTCGGAGCCTTCAAATCCGCCAACGACCCGGAAATCGCCCGTCTCGCTGAGCAGTTCAAGGCCAAGGAGAAGCTGAATCCGGAAACGAAGCAGATGGTTCTGGTGGCTGAATGGATTCAGGTCCCCTCCAAGCGCCCGAACGCGCCGCCGCTCAAGTCGTGGATCATGGACCCCGTGCCGACCGTGATGGAAGTGCCGAAATAATGCGGCGGTTGTCTCCTCCCGGACGGATCGGGGATTGCGCGCCGGTTGACGCCCGCCCCGGACGCCGCGACACTGTGGCGCATGAGCGCCATCCCGCCAATCGTTCTCGCCAGCCGCAACCGCAAGAAGAGCCGCGAAGTCGCCGAGATTTTCGCTCCCTGCGGCGTCAAGCTCCTCAGCATCGCTGATTTTCCCGACGTCGCAGAGGTGGTCGAGGACGGCGCCACGTTTGCCGAGAACGCGGCGAAGAAGGCAGCCCAGCCCGCGGCGGCGCTCGGCCGCTGGGTGATCGGCGAAGACAGCGGACTGATCGTCGACGCTCTCGGAGGCCGCCCCGGGGTTCTCTCGGCGCGGTTCAGCGGCCCGGGGGCCACCGATGAATCGAACAATCGCAAGCTGATGGAAGAGCTGGCCGGCGTACCCTTCGAGCGCCGCTCCGCCGCCTACGTCTGCTCGATCGCTCTGGCCGATCCCGCGGGAGTGATCCGCCTCACGGCCGAGGGGCGCTGCCGCGGACTCATCATCACCGAGCCGCGCGGGGAGAACGGCTTCGGCTATGATCCGTATTTTCTAGTCCGTGAGTATCATCGCACGTTCGGTGAGCTGTCTTCGCGTGTGAAGCACCAGATCAGTCACCGGGCCCGGGCGCTGGGGTTGTTTATACCCGAGCTGCTGAAATTGTTCCGCCAATCGTAGCCGGGTCACTCCGTGACCCGGCGGAACTTGGGTACGGCTGTCCCGGCCCGGACACAAGCGACATTTCCGGCCGACTTGCCGCGAAGTACGTCAGGCTTACATCCTGACAGCGTTGCGGGCCGAAACGTCGCCGCAGGTTGCCGGCCCATACCTTTGTCCCCGCTCGATCGACGGCAAGCGTCTTGGCTTGTCAGCCGCAGCGTGAGTCGATCGGCACATTGCCGGCAGGCTGAAAGCCTGATCTACCGTTGGCGTCTCGAGCCGGCGTGCGTTACGATACCGGGCAACCTGCACAGGAGAATACAACATGCGTCATGCTGTGGCTGTCGTCTTGCTGACTATTGGGGGGGCCGGCCTGATTGCAATGGCCCGAGCGGCGAACTGGCCGCAGTTCCGGGGAGAGAACGCGAGGGGTCTGGCCATTGCTTCCGCGCGGCTGCCCACTGAAATCGGCCCGAATTCGGGCGTCGTCTGGAAGGCCCCCCTGCCCCCCGGGCATTCCTCTCCCGTCGTGTTCGGCGGGCGGATTCACCTGAACGCCGTCCGCGACGGAAAGCTGCTCGTCATTTGTCTCGACCGCAACAACGGCAAGGTGATCTGGGAAACCGAGGTGCCGCACGACCGGCTGGAAGAGATTCACCGCATCGGCAGTCATGCCCAGTGCACGCCGGCGGTCGATGGCCAGCGCGTCGTCAGTTTCTTCGGTTCCGCCGGACTTTTCTGCCATGACGCCGCCGACGGCAGGCTGCTGTGGAAGGTGCTCATGGGGCCCTTCAAGAATACGTTCGGCGCCGGCAGTTCGCCGCTCATCATCGACGACCGGGTCATTCTCTGCCAGGACCACGACACCGATTCGTTTCTGGCGGCGATCGACAAACGGACGGGTCGCGAGATCTGGAAGACCGATCGCTCCGAGTTTCCGCGGAATTACGGCACCCCCGTGATCTGGACCGTCGCCGGGAAAAAGCAGATCGTCGTGGCGGCTACGCTGCGCGTCGTGGGGTACGATTTCGAGACCGGAAAGGAACTGTGGACTGTGCGCGGAATCGCCCGGGCCATCAGCGCCACGCCGGTCATCGGCGGCGACAACACGTTGTACGTGGCGGGCTGGGCAGCGGGCGGCGACGAGGGGGGCCTGAAAATTGAAGTCCCTCCGTTCGACGACGTGGTCGCCGAGCTCGACAAGAACCAGAACGGCACGCTCGAAGAGGACGAGCTTCCGAGCGGAGGGCCGATCCAGATGCGATTTGCACAAGTTGACCGCGACAAAAGCGCCGGAATCACCCGCGAAGAGTACGAGTATTTCCGCAAGCTGTTTCAGACCGGGCGGAACGTGGTCGTTGCCATCACGCCGGGCGGCGAGGGAGATGTGACCGACACGCATGTTCGGTGGACCTACTCGAAACATGTCCCCTTCTGCGCCTCCCCTGTCGTCGTGGACGAACAGCTCTTCTGGGTCAAGGACGGGGCCATCGTCTCGTGTGTCGCGGCAAAAACGGGCAAGCTCCTCAAGCAGGGGCGGCTGGAAGCCATCGGCGAATACTACAGCTCGCCCGTCGCCGGCGATGGAAAGATCTATCTTCTCAACGA
>JBLMWR010000852.1:0-3242 GCA_050257335.1 Deltaproteobacteria bacterium
GGGCCGTGTCGTAGATGAATTTTGCGTCCTGCCAGTTGTCGGCCAGATGTTTGTCGATGAACACCGGAACCGATCGTTTGCTCGTCCGGAAGACCGTGACGATCTCGTCGAACAGCCGCCGCTTGGGATACTGCGTCTGCCCCGTCTCGGAAACGGGGTATTTTCCATGCTCGGCGACAAGCAGCACGCCGTCGACCGCCAGCTCGCCAGTCCCCAGGGTGAGGGCGTCGGCCACTGTATTCGAGATTCGGAACTGGTATTTATTGGCCCAATTGCGGCTGGCGTCGTTTTCCGGAACCTGGTCGGTAAAAACCGACATAAGCTGCATCCGCGGACGGTCTCCCTTTCCGTCGAGCGTGTACGTCTGGAACAGCCGGCTGACGATGACGTCGGCGTGCGAGTTGTGGCGGTATTCGGTGACGACCGCAGCGATGCGTGTCGGCTTCGCCGGAGTCTCGTCCGCGCCGGCGATTCCGCCGCGGACCAGGCACGCCGCGGCGAGCGCCGATGCGACAGGCAGCCAACGGAGAAACGGCACCGGCCGGCAGTTCATGCGAATTCCCTCCCGTCGCAGCATGGGCTTCCGGGCCCGTGCGTGAAAGTTCGGTAACAGCACAATTTCATAGAAAGCATCATCCACCGCTTCTTTCTTTTTCGGTCGCTGCCGGATGGCGCGCCGGGGCATGTCCGGAGTATACTCGTGAAACGCCGGTCGTTGCAGCCATGTCACTCCGTGACATGGCGGTTTGTGCGCGCCTGCACCGCCTGGGGTGCGCGCTGGACTTTCCGAGGAACTGCCGGGAAGGGGAGTGAATTCCAGGTTTTACCTGTGGGCAGGAACTGCGAACAACGCCGAATCCCGTCCGGTCAAGGAGCGGCCGGACTACGCACTGGAGCCTCGACGTGAAAGTGATCCTCACCGAAGCGGAAATCAGCGCCGGCATCGGGCGGCTGGCGGAACAGATCGCCGCCGAGTATCGCGGGCGGCCTCTTACCGTGCTGGGAGTCCTCACGGGCAGCCTGATCTTTCTCGCGGACCTGATCCGGCGTATCGATTTTCCACTGCAGGTCGGGCTGATCCAGGCTTCGAGTTACCGCGGACGGACGACCAGTCCCGGAGCGCTGACCATCGCCGCCGCCCCCATGCCCGAAGTCGCGGGCCGCGACGTCCTTCTGCTCGACGACATTTTTGACACCGGCCAGACCCTGGCCCGCGTGCTGAGCGCAGTGGCGGATATGCGGCCGTCGAGTCTGCGATCCTCCGTGCTGCTGTGGAAGGAGGGGCGGCAGCAAGTGACGATCACCCCGAATTACCACTGCTTCCGCATCCCGGACGTTTTCGTCGTCGGCTACGGCCTCGACTACAACGACGAATATCGGCACCTCCCCTACGTGGCCGCCCTTGACGAAGGAGAGCTTTAGCGGCCTGTTAAAATGCGATGACGTCAGGAGGGCGAGGCTCCTGCCGAGCCAGGGGCGGCTTTCGACCCGCAGGGGATTGTTATAGAATTTCTGCCGTTGGGTGAATTCATCGGACCTCCCGAGGCAAGCCGCCCCATGTTTCGCGTCACGCAACAGATCGATTTCTGCTACGGCCATCGGCTGCTCAACTACGACGGCAAGTGCAAGTACCTGCACGGTCATAACGGGCGAGCGGTGATTTCGCTCGAAGGTGAAAAGCTTGACGAGCGGGGGATGCTGGTGGATTTTACCGACATCAAGCGAAGCCTGCGGGGGTGGATCGACAGCGCCCTCGATCACAAGATGATCCTGCACCGCGACGACCCTGTCCTGCCGCTGCTGCAGGGGCTGAACCAGCCGGTGCATGTGATCCCCCACAATCCCACGGCGGAAAACATCGCGCGGCTGATCTTCGAGTACGCGCAGGACCAGGGGTTTCCGGTGGTCGAAGTCGAACTGTGGGAAACCCCGCATTCGAGGGCGGCCTATCGGCAACCGCTGGCAGGGACATAAGCGGCCAGATCGATCCTGCGATTTCCCCAAAGTTCTCGCTTCGCCTGGGATCACCGTTCATGATCCGGAGTCCCGGCACGCCGTAATTCCCGCGCAGACCGAAGGAACGACGAAAAAAATCAGCCCGGCTGCACGGAAGCAGTCGGGCTCTGGTCAATGAAAGGCCCTCAGGGAAAGTTTCTCTGGAAAGCTCGGATTTAATCTTGCGGGGAATGAAATTGCAGTGTGGGTCGAACTGCAATTGGGGCACCCTCACGATCCGAACGATCCAGCGAAAGTCCTCTCCCTGAGGGCCAGGCTGGGCAACATTAATGGCGGAGGATATTCTCCTCCTGTCTCTCCTCATGCTCTTACTGACAAGACTTCGTATCTGCGGTCAGAACAGAGCAATGCCCATGCCAATGAGGATCACTACCTGGCCGAAGCAACGCGGAATCCGCCTAATCTCCGACAAAAGTCGTGGCTTTTGCAGGAATTCGCCAAGGATTTGAAGAATCAAAGGCTTGTAATCTTTCCATGATCACTTGAAGAATCTTTCTATCTTGTAAAGATGGATAAGATGATTTCGGCGCCGATTTGTCTGTTTCGGCGCCGAAGCGAAAAAATTGCATTTCTCGGCGCCGATTAAGCAATTGTAATTCGATGAAATACGATCGAACGAGAATCTGGGGACATTGGTTGTTATCGGCATGCGGGGCCGTCACGATTTTTTATTGCCTGGCGGTGCTCGGTTTTGTCGCCACAGGTCCTGAAATCGGCTTACGATGTCTCCTCGTGAACGATCAGAAGACGAGCGCTGATGGCTCGGACATCGGGCTTGAGATTCGGCAGATTATCGCCGATCCCACGCGGGATCCTGGCCGCGGCCCCAGACCAGGCGACAAACTGATCGAGATCGCCCGCGAGCCGGCTCACACATTTGTTCACTTTGCTGCGCGACTCCTGGATCTCCGCAGCGCCGAGTTTCCCGGAGGCGATCGCTTTTCGGATAAAGACCTGTTGACGCGGCCCGACCAGCTTCCGCCGGTCGTGCAACGAGGATCCGAGCGGCTGGTGGAGGTGAAGTACCTTCCAAAAGGGAAGGGGGCGCCCGAGGGAATTCAGCGGGCGTGGCTTCCGTTGCGGTCGGTCCCCTGGCAGGACATTACGCTGACGTTTGTCTGGTTCCTCCTCGTGTTCGGCATTTTTGCGGTGGGGGCGCTGGCGTTCTGGGCCCGGCCGTTCGACCGGCAAGCGCGTGTGTTTTTCGCGATGTGCACGGTTTCGCT
>JBLMWR010000853.1:0-2888 GCA_050257335.1 Deltaproteobacteria bacterium
ACTTGTCACCGCCGCCCCCTACTCGACCGACGATTCGATCTGAACCAGGCCGGGCTCTGCGGCGCGCGGCCGGTCGTAGACGCGGATGGTCTGCGCGCCGCGCCATGAGTCGAAGTAGGACACGTAGTGCACGCAGGAGACCGTGCAATACGGAGCGCACGGCTTCTCTGTCACATACTCGCGTCGCAAATCGGCGACCGTGTACTGTTCGAGCGGCGTCGCCGGATAACCGCGCTGCTGCGAGCAGTAGTGCACCAGTCCGTCCTCGCAGATGTACAGGTAGCGAGCCCCCGCGCGGCAACTCCACTGGTTCGGGCGGCCGTCGGCGATCGCATCCTGGAAGAAGTTCAAGCGCGTGAAGCTCCGCTTCTCCAGCGCCTTCATCTGCCGGTAGATTTCCCGTTCGTATGGCGGCAGCGGGCGCAACTGCCCCTCGCCATCGTGAATGATGCCGACCGTCGAGGAGAACCCGAGTTCCAGCGCGCGGCGGCCGATCACCAGCGCGTCCTCGGGATTGCGGATGCCGCCGCCCACCACCGAATTGATGTTGACGTGAAACAGGGCGTGCTCGGAAAGCATTTGCAGCTTCCGGTCGAGCACCTTCAAGCTCTTCTTCGACACGTCATCCGGCATGACGTTGTCGATGCTGATCTGCATGTGATCGAGGCCGGCGCGGTTCAATCCCTTGATCCGATCCGGCACCAGCAGGTAGCCGTTGGTGATCATGCAGGCCAGCGCGCCGCGCGCGCGAATCGCGGCGATGATGTCGTCCAGGTCGGGGTGCAGCAGGGGTTCGCCCCCGCTAATGGTGATGATGGTGGTTCCGAGGTCGGCCAGCTTGTTGATTCGGCCGATCATCACGTCCGTTGGGACCGGCTTCGAGTAGTCGTCGTACTCGTTACAGTACGCGCATGAGAGATTGCAGCGCCGGATGGGAATGATGTGCGCCATCACCGGATGATCGGTGTGGAAGGCGCCATAGGCGATGAGCCGCAGTTCCCGCGCGCGGCGGGCCAGCGCTCTGCTTTGTCGCTGAAGTCGGAAGTCCCAGTCCGGCATCGACTTGCATTATTAAAACACACCCCAGCTGCCGATTTGGAGAGTTCCGGCCTGTGCGGTCGGTTTTCGAGGCTGAATGGCGCAAAGCGGGTTGTAAGAAGCGTCGGGAGCTACTTCACCCAGACGTGTGCGTTTCCTCGGGCCACGGCTGCCCCGACCTGAAGAGTAACGGGTAACATCCCCGGCGGCGCGTAGCCCCCCGGAACCCGGACGTTCACCTGCAACACGCCGATCAGGCCCGGCGCCGGCCGTGCGTAGCGGATTTCGGCCGGATAGTCGCCGATGCGGACCGTGACCGGCAGCGCCAGCGCCGGAGCCGGCGAACTTGCCGCCCGTCCTTCAACCCCCGGCGGATCCGTCGCGCCCTCCCCCGTCGCAAACAGCACGACGATCGACCCGCGCTCCGCCGGATTGCCGCGCGAGTTCAGCGACCCGTCTTCGTTCAGCGCCGCCGCCTGCCCATCGCTTCCGGAGGTGAAGATCCCCGGCGCCGACGCTGCGATTTGCACGACGGCCCGGGCTCTTGGCATTCCATCGGCCACCACCTGGATCTCAGCGGCGTCGCGCCCCGCCATCGAGTAAGGAACCTGCGCGTTGATCTGGCCCGTCGCGGCATAGAACAATGGCGCCTCATGGCCGCTCATCAGAACGCGCACGCCTCCGAGTTCGACCGGCGCCACACCTCCCGACAGGTCCGCCTCAACGGGTTCCGCCGGGCCGATTCGGTCGCCGAACAGCGAAACGATCTCGCCCGCGGCGATGGGTCCCTGCACCAGGCTCGCCGCGTTCGCAACGGTAAGCGCTGCTTCGTCCGTCGGCGGGGTCACGACATCGCCCGCCTGCTCGGGCGTGAGCGTTCGCACCCGGTCATTCCCGGCGTCGCAGACATACAGAACCCCGCCCGGCGCGACCATCACACCCGCGGGGTCGGACAGCGCCATTTCAAGCGCCGCGCCGGACTCGCCGGAGAAGCCGGCCGCGCCCTTCCCGGCCATTGCCATGATCCGCCCGGACGCTTCGATTTCGAAAACGCGCTGGCCGTCGGCGACGAACAGGTCGCCGTATTCATCGGCGGCGATGCCCGTCGGACCCTGCCACACGGCGTTCGCCGAAGGCGCGCTCGAAATCAATGCCGGGCCGAATGCATTCGCCGGAACAATCCGCCGCACCCTGCCGTTGCCGGCGTCGGCGACGAAGATCTTCCCCGAGGGCCCGATCGCTATCCCGCGCGGCGAATCGAGCCGCGCCGCTGCCGGGTCGCCGCCGTCTCCCGAGAACCCTCGTTCACCTGTGCCCGCAACGGTGCTGATGACGCCCGCCGGAGTCACCTTCCGTATCGCGTGGTTGTTCGTGTCGGCAATATAAAGGTTACCGTCGGAATCGAATGCCAGCGCGGTGGGGCCGTTCAGTTGCGCTGCCAGCGCGGACCCGTCGTCGCCGGAGTACCCCGCGGCGCCCGAGCCGGCGACGATCGTCGCCACGCCGGCCGCATCCATCTTGAGCACGCGGTTGTTTCCCGTATCGGCGATGAACAGGTTCCCGGCGCTGTTTACAGCCACGCCGGCCGGCGCCTTCAAAGTCGGTCCGCTCCACGCGCCGCCGGCCACGGTGGTCACCGTCAGGTCGGTCCCGATCTTGCGAATCCGATCGTTCCCCGTATCGGCTACGTAGATGTTCCCCGCGGTGTCTCTGGCCGTGGCGGACGGGCCGCTGAACCGCGCGTTCGGCGCGGGACCGCCGTCGCCGAGGTGACTCACTGCATCCTGGCCGGCGATCACGGCTACTCCGCCGCCGCGGAACCGCTGATACAACAAGGGCCCGGACACGAC
>JBLMWR010000854.1:0-3693 GCA_050257335.1 Deltaproteobacteria bacterium
AGCACTCGTCCCGGGGCGTTCAACGAGAACGATCTGCAGTTCCTCGAGCTGTTCAGCCGCGAAGTGGCCGTGGCGCTCAATACGCTCGAGCTCCTGGTCGCCGAGAAGATGACTACGGCAACCGAAAGCACCGAAATGATTCTGCGGGAGGTGGCCAACCCCGTCGATGAAGTCCTCAACGACACGGCGTGGATTCTCGAACGGTACATCGGCCACGACCCGAACGTCGCCCAGCGATTGCAGAGGGTGCTCAAGCATACGCGCGACATCCGATCGCTGATCCACAAAGTCGGGGAATCGATCGCCCCCAAGGTGGCCCATTCGCCGCTTCCCCCGCGGCCGCAGCGGCCGAAGCTGCGCGGCAAGCGGGTGCTGGTGGCCGACAACGACGAGGAGGTCCGCCGCGCCGCTCACGAGTTCCTGGGGCGGTTCGGCTGCGAGGTCGAAACGGCGCACAACGGCGAGGAGGCGCTGCTCATGGCCCGTTCTTTCCAGTACGACGTCGTGCTGGCCGACATCCGCCTCCCCGACATGACGGGGTACGACTGTTTCTGTCAGGTGCGCGAAAGTCAGGAAAAGCTGCCGGTCATTCTCATGACCGGGTTCGGTTATGATCCGACGCATTCGATCGTCAAAGCCCGGCAGCAGGGGCTGAAGTCGGTGCTTTACAAGCCTTTTCGCGTCGACCAGTTGCTGGACGAGGTCGAAAAGAACGTCAACTCGCACGGGGCGGTGATCGTCAACCAGGGAGATTCGGCCGGCAGCACGGCCCCTGCCCCCAGCCGGTCGTCCACGGCGCCGTAGGCCCGCTCGCAGCGTCGGCTGTAGACGGCTTCCCGCACATGCAGGCAGTAGAATGGACGGAACCATTTACGTTGGCCCGACGAGCACTTGCAACGTGCAGGAGTGATTGCGATGGCAACCAAACTGGAAGAACTCGAAAAAGAGCTGGAGTCCCTTTCACGTGCAGACAAAGCGCGGCTGCTGCAGTGGATCGTGCGCGATTTGGGCGAGTCGTTTCCCGGCGTCGAGAGCACTCCGGGCGTATGCGGGGGAGAGCCATGCATCGTTCGCACGCGAATCCCACTGTGGGTCCTAGAGCAGATGCGTCGGAGAAATGTCAGCGAAGCGGAGATCCTGCGCTTTTACCCGACCCTGCGTGCCGAGGACCTGTCGAACGCTTGGTCCTACGTGCGCGCGCATCGCGCTGAGATCGACCAGCAGATTCGCGAGAATGAGGAGGCGTGAGGCTTGGCTCGACTTTACGCCAACGAAAACTTTCCGTTCCCGGTGGTCGAGGAGCTTCGGCGGCTGGGGCATGACGTGGTGACGATTCAGGAGACTGGAAAAGCCGAGCAGCGGATCTCCGACGAGGAGGTGTTGCAGTTTGCCATTGCCGACGACCGTGCGGTTTTGACGCTCAACCGCAAACATTTCCTACGGCTCCACCAGTCGCAGCCGAAACACTGCGGGATGATTGTTTGCACGGTTGATGAAGATTTCAGCGGACAGGGCCGCCGTATTCATGCTGCGATCATGGCCGCCGGCACCCTGGACGGAACAGTTCTTCGGGTTAATCGTCCGCCGAAATGAGGCGCATCGGTGTCGAGACCGGCATGGAATAGCGATCGATCCCGCCCCTCGTTGTTCATAGCACCGACTTCAGCCGGTCTGTGCGCCGCCGGTATTCTTCGCTTCCCCCCTGAAGGTGGGACGACGAGCAACTGCCAGACTTGAATCATTCCGGCGAATGCGCCCTAATGGGATCCCGCGCTTGTGTTGATCTCTCCCCGCGCGGGCGTGCAAGGCCGCACTGAATGGGGCTCCCGAGAAAACGACGAAAATCATGCCGCACCTGATCCGCGTTCTGGCTCCCGCCATGCTCGTTCTGTCAGCCGTGGGCGCGGCCCGCGCGGGCGGAAAAGAGGACGTTCAGGAACTGCTCGGCCGACCGATTCTCAAGCCCGAGCAGACGGTCTCCGAGGTGCAGAACTTCTGCGCGGGCCGCATTCCGCCGCTGCCTCAACCGGGATCGGTTGCCGAATGGGAAAAAATCGCCAACGTGCTCCGCGAGCAGACGTTGCAGAACACGGTGTACCGCGGCAAGGCGGCCGGATGGCGCGACGCGCCGCTGAAAGTGGACTGGCAGGAAACGATTCCAGGCGGGCCGGGGTACCGCATCCGCAAGCTGCGTTACGAGGCCGTCCCGGGGATGTGGATTCCCGCGCTCCTATACGAGCCGGACAACATCGCGGGAAAAGTCCCCGTGTTTCTCAATGTCAACGGTCACGACCCGGTCGGAAAGGCGACCGAGTACAAGCAGATGCGCTGCATCAATCAGGCCAAGCGGGGAGTCATCGCCCTCAACGTCGAGTGGGTAGGGATGGGGCAGTTGCGAACGGACGGGTTCGCACACGGCCGGATGAACCAGCTCGATCTGTGCGGGACCAGCGGCCTGGCGCCCTTCTATCTGTCGATGAAGCGCGGGCTCGACATCCTGCTCGCTCATGAGAACGCCGACCCGACCCGCGTCGGCGTGGCCGGTCTCTCTGGCGGAGGCTGGCAGACGATCATCATCAGCGCGCTCGATACCCGCGTGACGCTTTCGAACCCGGTCGCCGGGTATTCCAGCTTCATCACGCGCGGCAAAAACTTTTCGGACCTGGGGGATTCCGAGCAGACTCCCGTGGATCTGGCGACGACCGCAGATTATTCACACCTGACGGCCCTTTTGGCTCCCCGGCCGACGCTGCTGACGTACAACCTCAACGACAACTGCTGTTTCAAGGCCGATCATGCCCTGCCGCCGCTGCTGGCGGCCGGCCGCCCGTTCTTCCAATTGTACGGCAAGAACAACAACCTGCAGTATCACGTCAATGCCGAGCCGGGGGACCACAATTTTCAAAAGGAGAACCGCGAGGCGCTGTATCGGATGATCGGTCTCTATTTCTTCGGCGGGGACCAAAATTTCGACGCGACGGAGATTCCGTCGAAAGAAGAAATCAAAACTGCCGACGAGCTGCGGGTCGAGCTTCCCGAGAAAAACGCCGACTTTAACACGCTGGCGCTCGACATTGCCAAAGATCTGCCCCGCGATGCCGAACTGGATGCGAAACTCGACTCGGTCGCCTCGTGGCAGACCAGCCGGCGGAAGGCGCTTCTGGAAATCGTGCGAACGATGCGGTCCTATGACGCGCAGGGGGAAGTCGCCGGCGAAGAGAGCAAGGGGCTTTTCAAGGCGGTGCAGTGGAAGTTGAAGCTCGACGGCGACTGGACGATTCCCGTCGTCGAACTGACGCGCGGGGAGCCGACGGAGACGGTCGTGCTCGTCGCGGACGAAGGACGGACCTCGACCGCCGAGGCGGTGCTCACCCTGCTCGATTCGGGCAGGCGCGTGCTGACGGTCGATCCGTTCTATTTCGGCGAATCGAAGCTCGGCCAGCGGGATTATCTGTTCGGCCTGCTTGTTTCGACGGTGGGGGAGCGGCCGCTGGCAGTGCAGGCCGGTCAAGTTGTCGCAGTCGCCCGCTGGTCGATGGGTCAGCACAAATCCGGCCCGGTGACGCTCGTGGCGCACGGTCCGCGGACGAGCCTGTTTGCGCTGGTGGCGGCGGCAGTGGAAGAAAAGGGCGTCGCCCGCGTGGAACTGCACGGATCGCTGGGGAGCCTCAAAGAAATCCTCGAGCAGAACCG
>JBLMWR010000855.1:0-3000 GCA_050257335.1 Deltaproteobacteria bacterium
GTTCGTCACGGGCGGCCCGGGAGCGTATGGCCAGCCGGCTCCCGGCGCGGTGACGCCCACGGCGGTGGCACCGGCGAAAAAATCGGACCCCGATTACAGGCCTTCGACGCGGTTGCAACTGGCCCTCGGGCAGTACCACGAGCAGCGCGGCAATCGTGACGAGGCGCGGAAGTCGTACGAGCAGGTTCTCGCGGTCGATTCCCGATCCATTGAAGCGATCATCGGGCTGGCACGGCTCGACCAGGTCGCCGGGCGGACGGCGGATGCGGAGGCCGGGTTCCAGAAAGCCATCCAGATGGATCCCGACTCGGGGCGGGCGCTCGACGCTCTGGGGGAATTCTATGCAGGGCAGAAACGGTGGAATGACGCCATCCCGCTGCTGCAACGCGCTCAGGTCGCCGCTCCTGACGACAAGACGATCCGCTTTCATCACGGCGTGGCCCTGGCGAAAATGGGACGAATCGATCAGGCCATGCCTCTGCTGGTGGAAGCGGTCGGCCCGGCGGCGGCGCATTACAATATCGGCCTGATTCTGCATGAGCGGGGAGACCTGGAGGGGAGCAAAGAGAACTTTCTCGCCGCGATTATGGCCAATCCCCGACTGGAGCAGGCTCAGTACTGGTATAACGAGGTGTGTCGCGAACAGGATCGGGTTCAGCGTGCTTCGGCGACCGGCGCGGAGGTCTCGGGCGGACGCAGGTTGGCGCCCGCGAACGGGGGATTCGGCGGGCAGCAGACCCTGACGGCACGCAGGACCGCAGGTGGCGACGATCCCGCCGGAACGAACGCGGGTTTTCCGGTCGAGCAGGTCAGCGGAACGGCCGGACAGGGGGGACCGGGCTATGAGGCGTATCGTCAACCGGCGGGTCATTCTGCGGGATCCGCGGAATTCGCGCCTGCGCCGCAACTGACGGCGCCGGTTTCTCCGCTGTCGCGACAAGCAAGCGTACCGTAAGCCGGCCGTCCGGACCGGTCGACTGCGTCGACACGGCTGGCCGGACGCATCCGCCGGCGTGCGAATCCGACGCGTTCGGCGCGGGTCTCCAGGCCCCGCCGTGCGCCCGACCGCATGTCTCCCGTGGTTCTGTAGACCCGCGGTCGTCGCTGCCGGCTCGGTCAGAAGACCGGCCACAACCAGTCGAGATCGGACAACCGGCGGAGCCCGGCTGCACACAGCGGCGCCAAGCGGCCGGCGAACCTGCTCGGCGGTTGATGCACCGGGTGGTACACTGGTGGCGACGCGCGCCCCGCGAGCGGGCGGCTGAAGACAGGCGCTCTATTTCGCCTTTTGTCCTTTGAATTTCGTTCTTCAGGCATTCGATTTCATCATTCGTCATCATGGTGTCTGATTCACAGATCGACCGGGCGGCGGCAATATTACGCGGGGGCGGGCTGGTCGCCTTTCCCACCGAGACCGTCTACGGCTTGGGCGCTCATGCCCTCGACGAACGGGCTGTAGCGCGCGTCTTCGAGGTCAAGGGCCGGCCGCGCTTCGATCCGCTGATCGTGCACATCGCCGATGTCGATTGGGTCGCGCGGCTGGCGGAGTGGTTTCCGCCGCAGGCCCGGGACCTGGCAGAGCGATTCTGGCCCGGACCTCTGACGCTGGTCGTGTCCAAGAAACCGATCGTTCCCGACCTCGTCACCGCCGGCAGTCCCACTGTCGCCCTCCGTATTCCCGATCACCCTCTGGCAGAGGAACTCCTGCGGGCCGCTGACCTGCCGCTCGCCGCCCCGAGCGCGAATCCCTTCGGCCGCATCAGCCCCACAACCGCCGAGCACGTCCGCGAGCAGTTGGGGGACCGCATCGACCTGATTCTCGACGGGGGTCCGTGTCGGGTGGGGATCGAATCGACCGTGCTGCAATTGACGGAAGGCCGGCCGGTCCTGCTGCGCCCCGGGGGGACGACGCTCGAGGAAATTCAGAAGGTCGTGGGTGAGGTATTCGTCCCGGTCGCTGCACCCGTCGGTTCGCCACAGGAAGGACTCGCTTCGCCGGGGTCGTTGCCGCAACATTATGCGCCGCGGACGCCGCTGGTGGTGCGGGGGCGCGAAACCGCAAGCGTCGGCGAGCGCGAATCGGCAAAAGGGGCGCGGGTGGGGTTATTGGCGTTTCGATCGGGAGGAGACGTTTCGCCGTTCGCACGGGTGGAGGTTTTGTCTGCCGAAGGCGATCTGCACGAGGCGGCGGCGAATTTCTTCGCGGCCCTGCGCCGCCTCGACGCGGCCGGCCTCGATCTGATCGTCGCCGAGCTGCTCCCCGAAGCCGGGCTGGGCCGCGCCGTTAACGATCGTCTGCGGCGGGCGGCTCATTCGTAACCGCTTCCGCCGTCTTCGATCCGAACGGCTTCCCCTCGATCACCCACGGGTGCAGCACGTACGAGTCTTCGCCGAGCGGAAAGGTCTCGCGCAATTTCATGCCGTCGGCGCGAATCTTGTACGATCGCGCCTTATCGGGACGCGAATCATAAACATAGTGATAGGAGAAGTCGCTTCCCATGTAGAGGATGTGGTCGCACCTGCCCGCTTCGGACAATTCCAGCAGCCGCTCGCGCGAGACTTCCCGCGCGTCGCGCTGGCTGAAGGTCGACACGCAACCGGCCAGAAACAGCCCCGACAACAGGACGAGATGCCGACACACGATCGCAGCGGAGAATCGGTTCATGGGCGACGGCGCCGGTCGGGAAAGGGGGAACAGGGGCGCGTTATACGTCAGCGCGGCGGCCGCTGCAACGCCAGTCGGATGGTTGCCCTCCGCGGGGCGAGCTTCCCCAGCCCGCCCGTGACGGACGCGAAACGAAAGCCCTCATCACCGCGGGGCGACGTCAGCCGTCGAAACGGCCGACGGACCCGCAGGAACGCGCTGCAGGAAATTGAAGACCGGCCGAGGAAGGATTCCGAAGGCGACAACCAGCGTTGTCGAGAGGGCGATGGCCACGAGCGCCGGACGTCCGCCGGCGGGGCGCGGGGTCGAGAGCGGGTCGTTCAGGAACATGGTCG
>JBLMWR010000856.1:0-2542 GCA_050257335.1 Deltaproteobacteria bacterium
GGCGATTGCCGTTACTCCGCAGCCGCCGGCAAACGCCAGTTCGGGAAGGCCGGGCAGCGACGTCGTCACGCGACGCGTTTGCTCTGGTTGCGAAGAATCAACGTACAGACAGGTAATCGAACTGAGCGAGAAGGGAGTCGCGCGGTCCAGAAACCCCTCAAAAGCCCGCAGCGCGGCGGCGCTTTCATCGGTAAGAACAAGGATTTTTTTGTGGTGGCTCATTGTGGGATCCTCCTTGACCCGTTGACGGCGATCGTTCCGCAATCGCCTTTTGCCGGCCCGGCCCTGAATTCATGGTTGCTGCCCGAGGACGTACAACACGACGACACACACAATTCCGATCACGCTGCCGAGCGCGAACCAGTCCTCAGTGGTCCAATCGTCCACTGGCAGACTCCGGGAATCCGAGCGACGCTTCCGGCCGTCGTCGAAAAGACGGCCCACACGCAATGCTTCGTGCTGCAAATTGAATGCCATGAGCTTTTACAAAGTGACAGACCCGTAACTCTCATGGCGGAATCATCTTAGAACCCGGAATTCTTTCAGGGACAATCCGGTTTTTTCTGGATTGCGGAAATTCCATTTCCATGTCGGCAATAATATTTTCCGCCGATGCTTTGAATTCAACGTTTCGCTGCGCGTTACGATTCACGGTCCCTGGGCTGAACATTAATGCTCGCAACCAATTACGCAATCTCAGGCGCAGTTCGGCAGTCGTGGCATTCGATTTGCGGATCGGTCGGGATGTGCGCCGGGACGCGATCCCCGCGTATTCCCCATTCAAGGGACCGCCCCATGGAATCAATGCCGCAAGCCGTGCTGATTCTGATTGCCACTCCGCATCGGTTCCTGCTGACGGATTACCGTGCCGCGTTGCAAAAACAAGGATTCGAAGTCGTGACGGCGGCTGACGGCGTCGAGTGTCTGCGACTACTCCGCAGTCGCATTCCCAACCTCATCGTTCTGGATTGCGACATTCTGTGGGGAGGGGCCGAGGGTGTACTGGATCTGCTCGCTGCGGATCCCACGTACCCCACGATCCCGGCAATGATTATCGGATCGCGCCAGAGCCGTTCCGCCCTTTACCGGGCGGGGAGGTATATCGCCAGCGACTATCAGTTGAAGCCCCTGACGAGTGATCGACTCGTCCGGCGCATCAGCGATCTGTTGAAGTCAGGCTGGCAAACCGCAGCCGACATCCGGGAGGGCGCAGCGTGGGAACCGTTCCGCAGCGCTGGAACACAGGTTCTCATAGGATCGGAATCACCGGGCCCGCGAAGCAGCGGTTGATATTTGGACATCCGTGCGCGATAATGAGGATGCACGATGCAGGTGTCGCTGTACGACAACGAAAAGAATGTTGTGACCGCTGGTTCCGTCGTTCGGCTGACCGCGAGCCACGTCGTGGAAGCGAAATCCGCGTGGGTGGAAGAGTTTCAAAGGCGACGGGCGCAACTCGTGTGCGACGAGGACGCTCTGGTCTGGACCCGCGGCGTGATGTGCGACACCGCTGGAATTGGCGATGGGCCGCCGCGCGGGTACGTAATTCTTCATGCAGAGACCATTCAGGGAGTGGTGGTCTTCGACGACGAGTTGCAGTTCAGCCGGACGAAACCGGGAACGTGGGCTCTGTATGTGACCTATCTGGCAACTGCCCCCTGGAACCGCAGGAGGGGCGACCGGGCTGGACGCTTCCGGTACGTCGGGCGCAATCTGGTGACCGAGGCCGTGAGAGAAAGCGTCAGGCTCGGTTGCCCGGGGCGCGTCGGCCTGCATTCCTATCCCGATTCGAGCACGTTCTACGACAGGCTGGGCTTTGAAAACCTTGGAATCGACGCATCGCGCCGGGGAATGAGTTACTTCGAGTTGCGGCCCGGCGCCGCGTACGCACTCCTTTCCGGTTCTGGGACAAGTCCGGCCATCGGGGCGGACCGTTCGTAGATTCGGAAGGAGAAACCTTAAGGACGAGGAGTCAGCCATGTCATGGACCCGGGAACGCCTGGAAGCGGTCGCGCGGGAGCGCCTGCACGGGGCCAAAGTCGTCGTGGTCGCCAACCGCGAGCCGTACATCCACGTCTACCAGGACGGGGGGATCCGCTGCCTGCGGCCTGCGAGCGGCCTGACGACGGCGCTCGATCCGGTGATGCGCGCCTGCGGAGGCGTATGGGTGGCGCACGGGAGCGGCGACGCCGACCGCGCCGTGGTCGATCACCGTGACAACGTCGCGGTCCCTCCGGAAGAACCGGCATATTCGCTGCGCCGTGTGTGGCTGAGCAAGGACGAGGAACAGGGCTACTATTACGGGTTCGCCAACGAGGCTCTGTGGCCCCTGTGCCACATCGCGTATGCCCGGCCCCAGTTCCATTTGTCGGACTGGGAGCAATATCGAAACGTGAATCGCAAGTTCGCCGATGCGGTCCTGGAGGAAGCCGGGGACGGTCCGGCATTCGTCTTCGTTCAGGATTACCACTTCGCCCTCCTGCCGCGGATGCTCAAAAACGTCCGCAGCGACCTCGTGATCGCCCAGTTCTGGCACATTCCG
>JBLMWR010000857.1:0-2801 GCA_050257335.1 Deltaproteobacteria bacterium
GCTGCTCGGCAGCAGCCGGAGTGCTTTCTGCGGAACGGACGTACCACCCCTCGACGATTGAAGTGGAGCTTACCCGATGCGGATGGTATTTTCCCAGCCTGCCGATCGCGGAGAACGTGAGATGAGAATGCCCGAACAGAACATGCACATCGTCGCGATCGGCGGTTTGTTGAAGGGTCGCCGCAGTCTGCCCCTCTTTCAGTATCTCTTGAATCTCAGCAGCAAGACGCGGCCAGCGGTCGGTTTCATCCCCACCGCGAGCGGCGATGCGCCGCGGGGCCTGCGACGCATCGGCGAATTGTTTGGCCGGCTCAATTGCCGCCTGTCGCATCTGCCCCTCTTCGACCGCACGCCCGACCTGAAGGAATTCATCGCCGCACAGGACGTGATTCTCGTCGGCGGGGGCAACACGAAGAGCATGCTGGCAGTGTGGCGCGAATGGGAGCTGCCGGAGATCCTGCAACACGCCTGGCATTCGGGAAAGATCCTCGCTGGCTGGAGTGCGGGGGCGATCTGCTGGTTCGATCAGGGGGTAACCGACTCGTTCGCCGACCGCCTCCGGCCCCTCGATTGTCTTGGCTTCCTTCCCGGAAGCTGCTGTCCGCATTACACGGCGGAGGCCGATCGGCGACCTGCCTATCAGGCGCTCCTGCGGCAAGCCGCGATTCGGCCGGGACTTGCCATCGACGACGGCGCAGCCATTCACTTTCGCGGCATCCAGCCGTGGCGCATCGTGGCTCCCCCGGGACTGATCGGCGTCCGGACCGTCCGCTTCCGGCGGGGCGCCATCGAGGAAGTGCCGATGCCGCTTGAGCGGGTCGAGCTCAAATCTCGATCCACTTCGCAGGATCGTCGCACGTCGAGAAAGTAGCAGGCACGTTCCGCGGGTGTCAACTGGTTTGCGAGAGAGCACCCCCGCTGCTCGATACCAGCCAGTCGGGTCGAATCCCGACCACCTCACATTCCGGATTCGTGCAATTCCATCGCGGAGATGGGCAAGGTGGGCTGAGAGCCTGCCAAAAAAAGGGGAGTGGCTCTGAGCGACACGTCGGATTTCCCGAGAAACTCGCCTGTCGCGGTGTGTCCGCCCAGGGCGGATCCCCGTGTTCAACAGGCGGCCAACTGCGAAGGGCGCGGGCCTGTATTCGTTCCTCGAGCCGTTGTGTGGCATGCGAAATGCATCTCCAGAATTCCGTCCTGGGCCGGGCCGGGCCGGCTCAGGCGTTTCCTGGAGAGCGACCATGACAACGAGGACACCGAATCGCTTTCGATCGTGGATATTGGCGGCATTGGCCACTATTTTCGCGGCGATCTTTCCGAGTCAATCGGCCTTCGCACAGCCCACCCCGACCGACGCGCCGGAAGGGGTCGAGGTGCAGACGCGCGGACCCGTACACGAGGCCTTCGCAGGGGTCGTCTCGTTTCGACCCGAGCCGGGGGTCGTAGTCGCCAAAGCGCCACCCGAACCCATCGAGGAGCTTCCACCCGATCAGAAGCCAGACGGGGCCAATGTCGCCTGGATCCCGGGATACTGGGCCTGGGACGACGATCGCGACGATTTTCTGTGGGTCAGCGGTGTGTGGCGCTCGTTGCCCCCCGGCCGCCAGTGGGTTCCGGGTTACTGGAACCAGACGACAGACGGGTACCAATGGATCAGCGGATATTGGGCCGACGCTCAGACGAACCAGATTGAATACCTCCCCGAACCGCCCGAGACGATCGAAACGGGGCCCGGCACTGGGCCTCCGTCTCCGGACCAGGTCTGGGTTCCGGGAACCTGGGTCTGGTATCACGGTCGTTATGCCTGGCGCCCCGGTTACTGGATCACGGCGCACAACAACTGGAACTGGATTCCTGCCAGTTACACCTGGTCGCCGCGCGGTTACGTCTTCGTTGACGGATACTGGGACTACCCGGTGTATCGTCGCGGGCTCCTCTTCGCGCCGGTGTATATCGACGCCGGGGTGTACGGGCAAAGTGGTTTTCTGTATTCGCCGACGTTCGCGATCAGCCTGGCCGTGTTCGCCGACAGCCTCTTTCTGCGTCCGGCGGCCGGACACTATTATTTCGGCGATTACTACGCCCCGAGTTATGCGAGCGCCGGGTTCTACCCGTGGTTCTCGTTTCAGAATCGATATCGAAACGGCTATGATCCGATCTTCGCCTCGCAACGCTGGCAGAATCGGCAGGACCCGGGATGGGAGCGTAATCTCGAGGCGCAATTCGAGAAGCGCCGCGAAAATGAAGACGCACGACCCCCGCGCACTCTGGCCGATCAACCGGCGCGCGGAGAACTCGGCGCAAAGGCCGCTGCCGGCGCACTGGTTGCGATGCCTCTGGCTCAACTCGCTAAAGATCGAAAAAGCGAAGTGCGCCTGCAGCCGGTCAATCAGAAGGAGCGCCAGGAGTTGGCACAGTCCGCAAAGAAAATCGTAGCCTTCGGAGGAGAACGCCAGAAACTCGAAGCACACGGGCCCGGGGCGGCCGCGGAAAAGCCTGCGCAAGGATCCGAACGGACCCGCGAAAAACTTCCAAAGTCGCCGATTGCCGCCAAGGGTGCCGAGCACCTGGACAAGAGTGAAGCTCCGCCCGCGCCCCACAAAGTTCCGCAGCCCGACACGAAAGCTCAACCCGGCTCGTCGAAGCCCGGGAGCCGACCAGCGCCCGCGGGCGAAACGCGCCCCAAAGGCGAACCGCGCCCCGAACCAACGAAACCAGCGTTGCCCAAGGTTGAGCCGAAGCCGAAGAAGACTGAGCCGCCCAAGGGTCCGGCTCCGAAACCGGAGAAGCCCAGAGTCGGC
>JBLMWR010000858.1:0-6900 GCA_050257335.1 Deltaproteobacteria bacterium
TCGGACTGGGGCGGGCCTCCATCCACCACGTCCCGGCTCCGATCAACCGGCTCTGGAGAAAACCGGGGACGATGCAGCCAGCAACCGCCCGGAGCCGGGGAAACAGCAGGTCAATTCCCATTGAAAAGAAGTGTGCCGGCCGGGCGTCGGCTACGGCTGAGAATCGGCTGCTGAAGAATACTTCCCGAAGAATCTGCTTTAAATGGTGAATTCGGCGAATTTCGTTCGAAATGTGAAAAATCGGAGACTTTTCCGGGCGCTGGCGTATTCCCCCGTAGAACGGCCCTTCCTGCCTGTCACGTTTCCGGTGAAATATCCCGCTTCCCAGTCGTCAGCGTGCGCGCCACGTTAAGATTTGTCGTCCGATTCTAGCGAACTCAAGAGGGACTACAAGTCGGCCCGGAAGGGCCGTCTTACCTGACCATTCCTGGCAAATTCATTTCGCCGGCTGGCAGAAGCAGGAGGAGCTGATTTTGATGTCGGCGGCGCTCCAGGCTTTTTGAAACCGGGCTTCGATTTCCTTCGCCTCGTCCTCCTTTTTCTGCAGGCGCAGGCCGCGCGCAAGGCCAAACAGCGACCAGCCGTTCTCGGGGAGTTTCTTCAGGTCGTCGCGGTAGACCTTCTCGGCCTCCGCCGACCGACCTTCCGCCAGCAGCGTGGCCCCCAGCGCGTGGCGGATCGGGTGGATCCAGTCCGGCGGCTCGGAATAGCGCAAGAGGTCCTCGCGGCGGACCGCTTCGCGCAGTTCGGCGATTCCCTCATCCACTTTTCCCTCGCGGTAGAGGATCTCCCCGGCCAGCAGATGCTCGGCGACGGCGAGGAGATCGGCGGCCGTGTTGTTCCCGAAGCGCGCCTCCTTCGCCACCTGCGCGCGGGCCTTGAGGAAGGCATCGCGCTCGGCACGTGCGTTCGCCACGTCTTTCTTCGCCGCAAAGGCGATCGCGCGGGCGCAGTGCCGCAGGGTGCGGGCGATCGGCAGGTACTCCGGCGGCTCGGGGGTGGCGAGAACCTCCTCCCAGCGGCCGAAGCGGACCAGCATCTCCAGCGGCATGGCAGTGTAACCGTCCACCATCGCGGCGTTTTGTTTGACGAACTCCGGCGGAATTTCCTGTGCCATCTCGTTGATGGCGGAAATCGCCAGGGCGCTCTGTCCGCGCATGATCGCGGCGTAGGCCAGCATGTGATGATTGTGGGCCATGTAGACGCGGTAGAACGCCTGTTGCGGCGATTTTTCGCGGTATTTCCGGTCGGCTTCAATCGCTTTGGTGTTGGCTTCGATCGCCTGCGCCCAGAGACCAGTGCGGACGTCGATGTGCGAGGGCATGTGGACGAGGTGCCCCAGGCCCGGCTGCAGGTTCCGCAGGCGGTCGGCGGGACGGAGCGCGCGTTCGGGAGTCGGCGAGGCTTCGACGGCATGGATATACAGGTGCAGCGCCAGCGGATGGTTGGGGGTTCGGGCCAGGACGGCTTCCAGTGTAGCGACGACCTCGTTCGTCCCCGGCTGCGGTTTTCCCTCGAGGGTCCAGAGGTCCCACGGCCGCAGGTCCATCATCGACTCGGCGAAGAGAGCCCCCACGTCGGCGTCGTCAGGATGCGCTTTCCAGACGCCGCGCATCGCGGCCGCGTAGGCCTCATCGAGCGGCTTGCGGTCGTCGGGCTGCGGGTCGGCGTAGCGCTTCCCGAGCGCCTCGATCAGTTCCTTCTCGACGGGGCCGGCTGCAGCCGCGGCCGCGCGGGCTTTCGTGAGCGCGTCCCATGCTGCCGCCGCATTCTCTTTGCTGACGGCGGGGTTATTGATGTGCGGACCAAGCGCGACGGCCACGCCCCACCACGCCATGGCGCACTGCGGGTCGATCGCCGCCGCGCGACGGAACGAGCGGATCGCCTCGTCGTGATTGAAGGCGAAAAGGAAGCAAAGCCCCTGGTCGAAATAGCGCTGAGCGTCGGCGGACAAGGTCGTGACCTTGCGCCCCACCGAACCCAATCCCTCGAAGAGCGGCACCTCGGGCTCGGCGCGCGCGGCCCCTTCCTTCAGCCAGTACTCGAGAAAGGCCAGCTCCAGTTCCAGCGCCGCCGGCGTGGGAATATGTCCCTGCCGGGAGGTGAGCGCGACGCGGTGCCTGTATCCGAGCAGGTCGTTGACGGTGACCAGATGATTGAGGGCCTGCCAGTTGCGCGGCGGATCCTCGGTCCCCCCCGAGACAAGCATCGGGCGCGGCGCCATCAGGGCGTGCAGATCGACGAGGTCCTCCCCGGCATCCACAAGCTCTTTGTACAACCCCGTTCGCGGATTCTCGGCCGAAGGGATGCCGGGCTTGCGCTGCGTCTTCGGGTCGTACCCCAGATACCACGGCTCCCAGTAATTGCAGTTGCCATTCTTCTCATCGAATACGATTCCCGGATCGGACCAGACCGCACAGGCGAATTTGTCATAGAGGCACGAGGCGAACATCGACCACTTGCCGCCGTACGAGAGGCCGATGATCCCGATCCGCGCCGGATCGACTTCGGGCATTTGCGCCAGCGCCGTGTGGCAATTGGCGGCGACACAGGCCAGCAGCGTCAGGGGTTGACGGCCCCGTTCTTTCCCGGCGTCGGTCAGCAACTGCCGCGTGTCGCCGCCGATTTTTTCGAACGAGCCCGGCGTCCCGATCGAGAGCGTCACGAAGCCGCGTTTGACCAGTTGCAGCCCATAATCGTGGGTCCCGCGTCCTTTTTCGTTCTGGCCGATGCTCGTGAGCGGTTCATAGAAAGGGACGAGGACCGCCGGGAAGGGACCGCTGCCGCCGGGAATCAGCAGGTAGCCGTCGGCCAGCTTGCCGTCGTCGGAAACCTGCACGTGGACGTGATGCTGGACGTAACCGTCGCGCTCGATCGTATCGAGCCGTTTGGCCTCGGGCTTTTCCAGAAGCGCAGGCCATTCGCCCAGCCGGCGGTGCCAGGTCGCGAGAATCTCTTTGCGGCGCCGCGCCCAGTCGGCGGCGGACTTCGCCGTCGTTCCGTCGGCGAACTTCAGGGGCGAGCGGTACGAGCCGAACTTGCCGGAGAACTCCGCGGGGGGCTCGTAGTATTTGTCGAGCTGCCGGCCCGGCGCCTCGTGCGCCGCCGGTTCGCCAGCCTGCGATGAGCCGGCGTGAAGGGCGACCATTCCCGCGAGCAGGTGCGGCAACCAGAAACAGAGACGATCAAACGAGAAACCGTTCTCGATCATGATTCCATCGCTCATGAGGCTCGGGCGTGCGGTGCCGGCGTTTCCTCCGTGCCGGCAGACTGAGGCTGCGAGCATACCACGGGCACCGCCGATGTTGAAGAGTTTCAACCGCGATACCGCGAACGGACCCAGCGCATCGATCGGCCGGGACCGAAAGGAATTTAACCGCGGATTTCGCAGGTACGCCTCCCGGCGCGCCGGGAGGCCAGTTCACCTCGCCCGTAATTATCCGCGCGTGTCCGCGACATCCGCGGTTCTTCTCCGTCCTTTCCCAGGTTGACAATCTGCGCCGCACGAAAAGGAACCGGCGGCTCGTCGTGCGAATGTCGGTCGTTGCTGCGGATTAACACGACAGGTTCGAAACCCGGCGGGAGTGTTTGATGGGCGGGGGGGCGCTGCATAGAATGGCGACTGGCGGGACGCGTTTGACGGGCAGGCTGGAAAACCTGCCCCACGGGCCGGGGAGCCGATCGTGACCGAAATTGTGCACATTCCCGCAGAACCGCAGCCCGCCGATCGGCAAGGTCCCCCGGCGGACGAAGCGCTCAACTCGCAATCGCTGACGTTCGTCGAAGAGCTGTATGCCGAGTATCTTCGAAATCCGCAGCAGGTGCCGGCGGACTGGCGCGGCTATTTCGACAAGCTCCGGGACGGCGGGGACGGCGATTTTTTCCCGGCGACTGAAATCAGCTTTCCGCGGCGGAGCCTGTTTCACGGACCGCCTGGTGTGGAGGCACGACCGGCGACGGGCGCGGCCGTCGGCAATGCGCTATTGCAGGAACGAGTCGACCGGCTGATTCATGCCTATCGCGTGCGCGGGCATATCGCCGCGCACATCGACCCCCTCGGTCAGCCGCGGCCGGAACCGCCGGAGCTTGAGCCGGCGTTCTACGGCCTGTCTGACGCGGACCTCGATCGGCCCGTGGCCTCGCCCTCGGCCCGCGGTCCGGAAGTGCGGACCGTGCGGCAGGTTCTCGAGCGCATGCGGAACACCTATTGCCGGTTCATCGGCGCGCAGTTCATGCACATCGACGAGCTGTCGGTCCGAAAATGGCTGACGGGGCGCATGGAAGCGACGCAGAACCGGCTCGCCCTGAGCCGCGACGAGCAGTTGCGGATTCTCACCCGGCTCACCGACGCGACGGTCTTCGAGGAATTCCTGCAGAAAAAGTACATCGGGACGAAAAGCTTTTCTCTCGAAGGGGCGGAAACGCTCATACCGCTGCTCGATTTGCTGATCGAGCGGGCGGGGAACGACGGGGTGGAAGAGATCGTGATGGCGATGGCTCATCGCGGGCGGTTGAACGTCCTGGCGAACATCCTGGGAAAGCCCCCCCGCGCGATCTTCCGCGAGTTCGAAGACGTCGATTCCGAGCTTTACGCCGGGCACGGCGACGTCAAATACCACCTGGGGCACAGCAACGACTGGCAGACGTCGGCGGGGCGCAAGGTGCATCTGTCGCTCTGCTTCAACCCCAGCCACCTCGAGTTCGTCAACCCCGTGGCGCTGGGAAGGATGCGCGCCAAGCAGGATCGCTTCGGCGACCGCGAACGCCGGCGGGGAATGGCGCTCTTGATCCACGGCGATGCGGCCTTCGCCGGCGAGGGAATCATCCAGGAAACGCTGAACCTGAGCGGGCTGGCGGCGTACACCGTGGGGGGCGCGGTGCACCTGCTGATCAACAACCAGATCGGGTTCACGACGCCGCCGTCCGAGGGACGCTCGAGCGCCTACGCGACCGACGTGTCGAAGATGCTGCAAGTGCCGATTTTCCACGTCAACGGCGAAAACCCCGAAGCCGTGGCCCGGGTCGTTGAACTGGCGCTCGCGTTTCGCCGCGAGTTTCAGCGCGACGTGGTCGTCGACATGTACTGCTACCGCCGCCGGGGCCACAACGAAGGGGACGAGCCGGCGCTGACCCAGCCGCTTCTGTATCGCGCCATCGAGCGCAGCGACTCCGTCCGCGAGAATTATCTTGAACACCTGCTGTTGCTCGGCGGAATCACGGTGGACGAGGCAGCCGAGATCGCCGCAAAGCGACGCGCCCTGCTGGAGCAGGAATTGGCGCTGGCCCGCAGCCACGAATACGTTCCCCGTCCGGAGCTGCCTGCCGGCGTCTGGGCCGGGTATGCGGGCCAGCGGCAGGAGGACGCCGGCGAACCGGCCACGGGGGTCGAACCCGGGCGACTCTCGGAGCTGCTGGAATCGCTGACGAAGGTGCCGGCCGGATTTCATCCGCACCCCAAGATCGACCGCGGGCTCAAACTCCGCCGCGAAATGGCCGCCGGGAAACGCGACCTCGACTGGTCGGCGGGCGAGGCGCTGGCCTTCGCCAGTCTGGCCGCCGATGGCACCCGCGTGCGGCTCACCGGCCAGGACAGCGAGCGCGGGACGTTCAGCCAGCGTCATGCCGTGCTCCACGACGTGAACGACGATCGAACTTATTTCCCCTTGCAGCACGTCGATCCGCGGCAGGGAGTGGTCGAAATCTGCAACAGCCCGCTCTCCGAAGCGGGGGTGCTGGGCTTTGAATATGGCTACAGCCTCGATTGCCCCGAGGGGCTCGTCCTGTGGGAGGCGCAATACGGAGACTTCTGCAATGCGGCGCAGGTGATCGTCGATCAGTTCATCGTCAGTGCCGAGCACAAATGGCGGCGCTCCAGCGGCATCGTGCTGCTTTTGCCGCATGGTCTCGAAGGGCAGGGGCCGGAGCATTCCAGTGCGCGGCTGGAGCGGTTTCTGGAGCTGGCCGCCGAGCACAACATTCAGATCGTCTCGCCCACGACCCCGGCGCAGTATTTCCACGTGTTGCGCCGGCAGGTGCTGCGGCGCTGGCGGAAACCGCTGGTCGTGATGACCCCCAAGAGCCTGCTGCGGCATCCGGCCGCCGTCTCGCCGCTGGCGGAATTCGGCCAGAGGAAATTTTGCGAGTTGCTCCCCGACGCACGCGCTCTTGCGCCCGAGCGCGTCAGCCGGGTGTTGCTCTGCAGCGGCAAAGTCTATTATGAGATTCTGCAGCGCCGTAAAGAAGGTCATCGCGACGACGTGGCCGTGGTGCGGGTCGAGCAGTTGTATCCGCTCCCCGAGGACGCGCTGCGGGGGGCGCTGGCGAATTATGCCGACGGAACGCCGGCGTACTGGGTGCAGGAGGAGCCGGCGAACATGGGGGCGTGGCGGTTTTTGCGGGACTGCTGGGGAGAGTCGCTGTTCGGGCGGATGCCGCTGGCTGGCATTTGCCGGCCTGCGTCGCCGAGCCCCGCGGGCGGCTCGGGAAGCCGTCACAAACTCGAGCAGCAACGGCTGCTCGACAAAGCGTTTGCAGAGTAGCACTCACGCCCCGCGAGCTGTTCGCGGCACGCGGGGCGTGCGTGCTGCCTTAAACTTTGAGAGGTGGTCATGCCTGTGGAACTGAAGATCCCTGCCGTCGGCGAATCGATCAGCGAGGTGATCATCGGCGCCTGGCGGAAGTCGGTCGGCGACCGGGTCGAACAGGACGAAACTCTCGTCGAGCTCGAGACGGACAAGGCCACATTTGACCTCCCGGCTCCCGCCGCGGGAGTGATCACGAAGATTGTCAAACAATCGGGCGAGACGGCGGCCGTGGGCGACGTGATCGGCTACGTCGGGGACGGCGCCGCCGCGGCGGAGCCTCAACCACCGGTCAAAGCCGCCGCCCCGGCCGGGGGGG
>JBLMWR010000859.1:0-8831 GCA_050257335.1 Deltaproteobacteria bacterium
CCGCCCGCGAATAGTAATTAGGAAACACGCTGCCACCGCCCGTCGAGCGTAGGCGTGCGAATTGCCTGGCGTTCGCTGACGATCCTTCCGCGAGTCGGCGGCGGCCGCGCTGTCGGGGAAAAATGATTGCACCCGGCCGGTCGATCGGCGACAATCGGCAGAAAGGCGGCAAAACGCATTCACCAGGACACCAGTCATGAGCGGGACGCGATTTACACAGGGGGTCTTGTCGGGGCTGCTTCTCACAGCGGCGCTGCTGGCGGATGAGCCGGCCGGTCAAAAAGCCGCACCTCCGGGGGCGCGCCCCGGGCCGGTCGAGAATGGCCCCGTGCGGCTGATGCGCCTGCACCTCATGGAGGGCTCGGTCGTTTCCGGAAAACTTTCCACCGAGACGGTGACGGTCGAAACGGCTTTCGGGAAGCTTGAAGTCCCGGTCGCCAGCATCGTCAGTTTCACTCCGGGGCTCGACAGCCATCCCGAAGAGCGCAAGAAGATCGGCCGGCTGATTCAGCAGCTCGGGTCGAATACCGCCGCCGAGCGCGATGCCGCCGAGCGGGCCCTGACCGACATGGGCAAAGCCGTCCAGAACGAGTTGGCGCGCTACTCGACGGACGACGACACCGAACGGCGGACCCGCGTCCAGAAGATTCTGGCGGAGCTGGAAGAAGCCGAGGATGACGACGATCTCGATCCCTCGGCGGCCCGCCCCTGGCCCTCCCAGGATTCGCTGGAAACGACCCTCTTTACCGTCGTGGGAAAAATCTCGCCGCAGACCTTCGACCTGCAGACCCAGTTCGGCCCGCTCAAGGTCGCCATCAGCGACATTCGCCGGGGCGAGCGCGACACCGAACAGAAGCCCGAGATCCGCAAGACGATTTCCGTCCGGGGAGAAAATCTCGTGCAGCTCACAATGGCTTCGTCGGGCGTGCGGCTGAACCGCGGCGACAGAGTGCAGATCACCGCCGACGGCAAGCTGACCATGTCGCCGTGGGGGAACAATTCCTTTTCCACCCCCGACGGCAGCGAGCAGTTTCAATGGTACGTCCCCAACCAGATTCCCGGGGGGGCGCTGGTGGCCCGCATCGGAACGTCCGGCAAGATCTTCAAGGTGGGGTCGAAACACACAATGACGGCCAACAAGCCCGGGATCCTCTATTTCGGGATCGCCATGAACCCGCAGTTTGCCAGCCAGGACTACAACTTTCCCGGCGGGTATGACGTCAAGGTGCGCGTCAACGCGAAGTGATTTCCGACGGTTTAGCGACGAGGCGCAGCCGAGTCCTTTCCGAACAAAGCGTCACATCGATTTCTTCCGTCACGCGCCGATTGCAAATTGGGAACTGTAGAATTGAAAATTGCAAATTGATAAACGGGATCTGGAAGGCAGACGATGGTTCGGTTTCGGCGACACGGGAGGTCATTGCCGCTGGCCGCTTTGGCGATCATCATCGCCGTCTCCGGTTCGGCTGAAGCCCAGCCGAACGGTTTATGGCTCCAACGCTTCGTCAATGCGTTCCGCCCAATGCCGGGGCCGCCGGCTCCCGCGGACAAGGTGGACGATGCGGACGAGGGGGATGACGGGACGCCGTCGCTGGCTCTGGCCGACAACGGCGACCTGCGGCGAAAGCTCGAGCTGGTCCGAAAGCAGATCGCGGGAGAGCGCCATGCCGACGCGGTCCGGCAGCTCGCCCAGTTCCTGCAGGATTCCGAGATCCGCGATTTTTTCCTCCAGCGCGATGAAGACCGCCGGGGGGGACGCAGTTTTCAGGCTGAAGTCCGGCGGATGCTGCGCGAACTGCCTGCGGAAGCTCTGACGGCCTACCGCGCGCAAGTCGAGCCCGTCGCCCGCACGCGGCTGAACGTGGCCATCGTGCGGGGAGATGAGGCGTCTTTGCGCGACGTAGCGCTGCGCTTTCCCGAGACGCGAGCGGGTGATGAAGCCCTGTATCGGCTTGCGCATTTTCTGTGGGACCACGGCCGCACCCGCGCCGCTGCCGCCTGTCTCGAACGGCTTCAGACACGCCCGGAAGCCGCCGCGCCCTTTGAACCGGGCCTGAGCGTTCTCGCGGCCGCCTGCTGGGGCCGACTGGGGGACCGCGACCGGGCCCACAGCGCCGTGGGACGCCTGCGCGAGAGCGGCCCCGCGCCCCTGTCTGTGCAGATCGCCGGCATCAGGCTGGCGAACCTGCTGATCGACACGGCGCTCGACCAATACCTCAACCGTCTCGGTCGCGACGATTCACAGTCGGGAGACCGCGCGGCAGACTGGCTGGCGTTTCGCGGGGATGCATCGCGCAATCGTCCGGTCGCGGCCCGGGCCCCCTTTCTCGCTCCCCGCTGGTCGCTTCCGGCCTCCTCCGATCCGCACACGCAGCTTGCCATCGATCGGGCCGCGCAGGCCTACGCCCAGGGGAGCGGAACGTCGCTCCCGCTCCTCAGTCCACTGGCCGTCGGAGACCTGGTGCTGGTCCGCACGTCGCGCGGCGTGGCCGCCTTCGAACTCGAAACCGGACAGTGTCGCTGGCGGCATCCCGCGGATGACGACGGCGAAAACATCGGCCTCGACCGGGCCCTCTGGCAAGAGCCGGGCGGCGGCGCATTTTCGGCCGACGACGAATGCGTCTACCTGCTCGAGGACGACCGCTTTGGCGCCGCCGACGGCGGGACTCGCAGCCGGAACGTCCTTTCCGCCCGCGAACACTTTCGTGGGCGCCAGGGAAACCTGCGCTGGCAGGTTGGGGGCGGCGACGGGGGAGCCGAACCGCGGCTGGCCGGGGCGTTCTTTCTGGGGCCTCCTCTGGCCTGGCACGGTCGGCTTTATCTGCTCGCCGAGCAGAAGGCGGCTCTGTCGCTGGTCGTTCTCGATCGGACCAGCGGGCGCCTCGCCTGGTCGCAGGAGCTGGCGCTCGTCGAAGAGCCGATTGCAGACGATCTGCTGCGGATGGCTGGCGGCGCGACGCCGTCGATTTCGGCCGATGAAATCATTGTTTGCCCCACCTCCGGGGGCGCCGTCGTCGCGGTCGACCTGACGACGCAATCGCTTTTGTGGGCGTATCGTTACGCGCGAAAAGCGTCCGGGCAGCCGGTCGCTTCGATCGACGAACTCGAATCCACGCCGCGCCTCGACCAGTTCGACCGCTGGCTCGACGCCACCGTTTCGATCGCCGGTGAGTGCGTCATCGTGACGCCCTCCGAGTCGCCCGAGGTCCATTGCCTCGACCTGTACACCGGGGAAGCGAAGTGGACGCAACCGCGCGGGGAGGGGATGTTTGTCGCCTGCACGACCGGCGAGTGCGTCGTCGCCGCAGGCCACCGGCAGGTCCTGGCGCTGCGGCTGAGCGACGGCGCCGCCGCCTGGACTCTCCCCCTTCCGGAAAGGGCGTATCCTTCCGGCCGCGGGATATTCACCGGCGCGCGGTATTTCCTCCCGTTGACGACGGCCTGCGTCCTCGAGATCGATCTGGCCACCGGGGCCGTTGCCGGGGAGCACAAATCGCCCCGCGAACTGCCCGCCGGAAACCTCATCTGGCACAAGGGGCTGTTCGTTTCGCAGGGGCCGGCGGCGCTGGAAGCCTTCGACGAACGGGACGCGCTTGTGGCCGACGTCCGCGCGCGGCTCGAGCGGGACCCCCGCGATCCGGCGGCCCTCGTCCGCCACGGCGAGCTGGAATTGGCCGCCGGCCGCGTCGCCGAGGCCATCGCCGCCTTCCGCGCCGCGCACGACGTTGCCCGCTCACCGCGGACGAAATCGAAACTCGTGTCGGCATTGCTGGAAGGGGTGCGGCTCAAGCTTCCTGAAAGTAACGTGCTGTCCACAGAACTCGACGGGATGATCGGACCATGACCGAAAAGAAGCGCTCGATCAAGCGGACGACGGACGCGAAGTCGCGCCCGGGCAAGAGGACCCCGAAAAAAATGAAGCGCGAAGGAAAGTCCATCCGTTGGATGGTGATCGCCCTTTTGGTCGCGGTCGCCTTCCTGGGATGGGCGATCGCGGCGGCCAGTTACGCGAGCGACGTCGAGGAGTTCAGCCGTCCCGACATGCCGGTGGGCGGAGGGCGCCGGGCTGCCTTGCGCGGAGGGATCGCCCTGTTCGTCGTCGGCCTGATCCGCGTGCTTTGGAATGCCGTCGTGCAGATTCCGAACGCGCATCGCGTGGCGTCGCATACCGTCACCGGGCATCCTGTATTGCTTGTCGTCACGGCCCTGTTCGCCGTCGGAGTCGGGCTGTTCGGGTGGTGGATGTCGATGCTCGAACGCCAGTTTGCGAAGGAAGACGAGCGCTTCCGCCGGCTGTCTGGAAACGATTGATGGCGTCGAGGCAGCAGCCACGCCCTCTGGGCATGCCACGGCTCTTTCTTGGCGGTTGATTGGCGTGACCGGGTGACAGCCGAACCAAAACGTATATGATGCAGCGCAGCGTCCCTGCGATTTCGCAATCGACAGTTTACACGAGCCTGCCCCTCCATGGATCTCTCCCTGCGTCATCACGTGGCCGTCGTGACCGGCGGCGCCAGCGGCATCGGCCGCGCCGTCGCCGAGGCGTTTGCTGCCGAAGGGGCCTGCCTGGCGATCTGGGATCGCAGCGCCGCGGCAGTCGAGGCAGCCACCGAGATCGCCGAACAGACCGGCGTCAAATCGCTCGGGCTGGCGGTCGATGTCACAGATGCGACGGCTGTGCGGAACGCCGCGGCGCGGACGGTCGCCGGGCTCGGGGCGATCGACCATCTCGTCCACGCGGCGGCGATCGGGTCTGGAAAGTTCGGGTTCCCATTCACGAACCTGCTTCCGGCGGACTGGCGCAAAACCCTCGACGTGAACATCATGGGGATGGTGCACGTGGCGCACGCCGTCGCCCCGGCGATGGTCGAGCGCAAGCAGGGGACGATGATCTTCATCGCCTCGGTCGCCGGCCAGATCGGTTCGCAGACCGATCCCCCCTACAGCGCATCGAAGGCCGCCAACATCAATTTCTCACAAGTGCTGGCCAAAGACCTGGCCCCCGCCGGCGTGCGGGTCAACACCGTCTGTCCGGGCATGGTGCAGACGCCCCTCAACAAATCGGTGTGGCAGGCCTGGAACGATCTGCAATCTCCCGACCGCAGGCGCTCTTATGAAGAATGGGCAGGTGACAAAGTGCGGCAGGTCGTGCCCCTGGGGCGGTGGCAGCAGCCCCGCGACATTGCCGAAATGGTGGTCTTCCTCTCTTCCGACCGCGCCTCCCAGGTGACGGGCCAGACGATCAACGTCGATGGCGGCTGGGTGATGCACTGGTAGGCTCGTTTCTGCTGCCTGCGGTAATGAGTGAAATGTTTGACGACGTCAATTGCCACGCAACACCGCGCATGAAAATCACTTGCCTCGAAACGTTCGTCATTGGCGACGGGCCGGAGATCGATCCCGACAAAGGGGGAGTTGAACCGCTGGCGTGCGTGCGGCTTCACACTGACGAGGGGCTGACGGGGTTGTCGGAGGTGTTTCGCGTCCCCCCGGGGGTCGTGAAGGCGACGGTCGGAGGTCCGGAGACGCATTTCGGGCGATTGTTGATCGGGCAGGAGATCACGCATCCCGAGCGTCTCTGGCAGCTTTTATGGGATGCCTTCATGCACACCAACCGCCGCGGATGGGAGATCATCATCCTCGGTGCCATCGACGTGGCGGTGTGGGATCTGTACGGGCACCAATTGAAGGAACCGGTCTGGCGGCTGCTGGGCGGAGTGCAGCGGGGTCCGTTTCAGACTCCGGCCGGGAGCCTGCCGGTGTCGATCACGCCGTACTGCACGATCGTCTCGGACGTGTGGGGTAGCGAGGCGATGTTCACGCAGCAGGTGGCGCGCATCGAACAACTGGCGGCGCTCGGCTATCGGGCCTTCAAGGTCGAGCCGATGATCTCCTCGCCGCGCGACGTCGTCGAGCTGGCGCGCCGCGCGCGGCAGGCGCTGGGATCCGGGCCGACGCTGATGGTCGACGTCGGCTACCTGTTCAACGATGTACCAACCGCAGTCCGCGTCTGCCGCGAGCTGGAAGATCTGGATATCTTTTTCTTCGAGACTCCCTTCCCGGTCGATGCACCCGAGCCCTACGCGCGGCTCGCAGCGCAGACGTCGATTCCGCTGGCGATGGGAGAACATGCCGTCACCCGTTGGGAGTTCCTCGATATGATGGACAGGGGCGGGGTGAGCGTCGTGCAGCCGTACATGACGACGTGCGGCGGGCTGACCGAGGCGAAGCGGATTGTCGAACTGGCCCGCGCCCGGGGGGCGCTCGTCTGCCCGGGAAACTGGTCGACGCAGATCCTCGGGGCGGCGACGGTCCATCTGGCGGCGTATTCGCCCATCACCCCTTTCATCGAATTTGCCCCTGCCGAGGTCTTCGATTCGCCCCTGCGGCGCGAATTGCAGGCCGCGGGTTTTCCGGTCACCAGGGGCATGATTGCGCTACCCGAGCGCCCGGGGATCGGGTATGTGTTGCCGGAGGAAGTGGCGGAAAGGTTTCGGATGGGGTAGGTGACGTGCAGAAAACGCTGCGCGACCACAAAAGCATTTCACCAACCGGGGGCGGGCACCGATTCGAAGAGAATTGGTCCCCCCGCTCGCCGGGACTATGAGTTTTGCGCCGGTTGCAACAGTTTCTCCCCGAATACAATGCACGACTTATGCATCCTGGCACTCATGGTCTGTTTATCCTTTCCGGGTTATTCGCTCTGGCTCTGCCGATTTCGCCCGCCCGCGCGGATGAGTCCTGGCCGGCGCTTCCCGAAACGGATGCCGCGATGACGCTCCCCGCGCAGGAATGGCCGCTGCGACCCGGGCCGCGGACGATCGAGGTTGCGATTCATTACCCCGGCGGCCGGCTCGACGCGGTCGGCGCCAAAACGGGCCTCATGCTGTCGCTCCACAACTGGGGCGGGACCCGCTGCGTCGGGACGGCCAACCCGACGGAGCTCGCCCGCCGTTACAACGTCATCGCCCTGTGCGTCGATTACCTGCAGAGCGGTCGCGAGTCAATCGAGGAGCCGGACCCGTACGACCACGGCTACCTTCAGGCCCTTGATGCGCTTCGCGCATTGTGGTTTGTCTATGACGGACTGAAAACTCGGAATCGCGAATTCGCCCGCGGTCGCATTTATGCCACTGGCGGATCGGGGGGCGGAAACGTGGCCCTGATGTGCAACAAGCTCGCCCCGCGCACCTTTGCCGCCGTCGTCGATCTGTGCGGCATGACGCAGCTCTCGGACGACGTTGCATTCAACCTTCCCGGCGGCAGCGACCTCAACGCCCGCTACGTCCGCGACCCGGCCAGCGCCTTCTTCCTCGCTCCCGACGCCCAGGAGCTGCGGTTCGTCGCCTGTCCCGAGCATCTCGACACGATGCGCCGGCTCGGCAATGTCTGCCGGGTTCTCGTCGTCCATGGCCGCGAAGACGCCACCTGCCCGTTCGCCGGCGCGCTGGCGCTTGTCGAGGCGATGCAGCGCGCGCGGCTGGCGGTGGAGCCGCATTTCATCGGCCGCGATCAGGTTGACGGCAAAGTCTTCACGAGCAGCGGCCATGCGCTCGGGGACCGGACACAAATCGTCTTTCGCGTGGCGGATCAATACCTGCTCCCCGACCGCGAGACGGCTCTCATGCGCCGCGGCCCCGCCGACTTCGAGCGACGGGATGAATCGGTGCGATACCGCACCAGAGGCGGCCATTACGTGATCTCGTATGCAAAGGGCTATCCCGTCGGGCGCTTCGAACCCGCTGCGGCGCCGGTCCGATATGACGAGCACCTCGACTTGACATATCGGCTCGATGAACGGGGCGCCCGCCACCCGATCCGCTCGGCCGATGACTGGCAGCTTCGCCGGCGGCAGATCGTCGCCAACCTCGAAGAAGTGATGGGGTCGCTCCCAGGCCCGAACTTCCGCGTCCCGCTCGATGTACAAATTGGCGAAGAAGAGCGAGTGGGGCGCATAATACGGCGCAAGATTTCCTTTCAGAGCGATCCCGACGATCGGGTTCCGGCGTGGCTGTTTCTTCCCGGGCATCCACCGGGAAGACGCCTCCCGGCCGTCCTGTGCCTGCACCAGACGACGAAAATCGGCAAGGACGAGCCGGCCGGGCTGGGGGGCAATCCGGAATTGCATTATGCCCTGCGCCTGGCGGAGCGCGGCTACATCACACTGGCCCCGGATTATCCCTCGTTCGGCGAGCATCCCTACGACTTCGACCCGAAACACGGTTATGTCAGCGGCAGCATGAAGGGGGTATGGGACAACCTCCGCGCGGTCGATTTTCTGGAATCGCTCGACGAAGTCGATCCCGAGCGGATCGGCGGCCTGGGGCACTCGCTCGGGGGCCATTCGGTCATGTTCACGGCGGTTTTCGATCCCCGCCTGCGGGTGATCGTCTCCAGTTGCGGCTTCACCCGCTTTCACCGCGACGACGTCCCGAGCTGGACCGGCAGGAATTACATGCCGCGGATCGCCGCAGTCTACGGCAACGACGCCGATCGACTCCCCTTCGACTTCCCGGAGATTGTCGCCGCATTCGCGCCGCGCCCTTTCCTGGCGTGCGCCGCCACGCGCGACGGCGATTTCGACGTGGCCGGAGTCCGGGAGACGATCGAATCCGCCGGCCGGATCTATGAGTTGTTCGACCGCCGGGCCAACCTGCGCGCGGTTTATCCCGACGCCGAGCACTCCTTTCCCCCCGAGGCCCGCCAGGCTGCGTGGGAATTCCTCGACCAGCATCTGAAGCCGCCTCGGTAGCGTCAGCATGCCGCCGCCCCGGCGTTGGGGCATTGGAGCGCGGCTGTTGGCTTGGGCCTCGATTCGCGAAAGCGGCGGG
>JBLMWR010000860.1:0-4782 GCA_050257335.1 Deltaproteobacteria bacterium
GCCGGTCATCTCAATGACCACGAGAATCGTGTCGGCAGCCCCCGGTTGATCGGCGCCGGGAGCGGCCAGCGCCACCTTGTGCCAGAAGCCGGAGATCCCGGTGCCGGCGGCAAGGAGAGAAGTGGTTGCGAGAAACTGTCGTCGAGAGAGGGGCATGAATGGGTCTCCCTGGACTACTCAAACGGAGGAATTGAACCGCGGATGGCACGGATGAACGCGGATGAGAGTTGCCGTCAGTCCGGAATATGTTTCTTATCCGCGGCCAACGGCGTAATCCGCGGTTCCCTGTTTCGTCGTGAGCATCGGACCTCAGCGAAATTCTTCCAAAAATAAAAATGGTGCAGGTTGGAAACTTGCCCCACGAGGGGAAATCACCCCAATTGATCCTCGGGAAGGGTCATGGCCAAATGCGCGGCGGAGCGGGCCAGCGAGGCTTCGCCGGAAAAGTCGCCATAGAGCGCGGCGGCGCTCGCGGCCCGCTCGGATTCGAGCTGCGACACAATCGACTGCAGCGCCCGGGGATCGACCTGCTGGTGAAACAGCCGCAAAAAGAACTCGGTGATCGGGACCGATCCCGAGATGCCATATTCCGCGGGAAGGCGGGCCGGGTCGGTGCGCGCCGCGGCGCCGGTCCCGCGGGTGATCTCGGATGCGAAGTTCTGTCGCTTCAGGAGCGTCGAGGAGTTGATCCACGCCGGGCCGCCGTCCCATCCCTTGACGCTGGGCGGATGAAACAGGCTCTGGCCGAGCTGGTCGCAGACGGTCGCCAGTTGGGTGAGACCGGGACTTCCCTCGAGCGCCACGACCGTCCCCACCAGAAAATCGCAGGGGCTTTTCACCTTCTGCCGGATGGCGGCGGGAGAATAGAAGAGGTCGCTGCGGAAGATCGTCTCGACCAGCCAGGCGATGTCGTAGTTGCGGGCGCGGAACCCGGAGACGAGGGGTTCGAGGAGCGAGTCGGAGGGAACCGCCGTTTCGCTCACCAGCTCGCGGAAGAGCTTGCGGACGAGAAAGCGGGCACAGGCCTCGTGCGAGAGGCACAACCGCACGACGTCGCCGGCCGTCCATCGCCCCGTCTTGCCGAACACCGTTTTTTCGGAGTCGTCGAACTGGGCGGGATCGAAGACGGCGCGGTTGGCGACCGTTTTCCAGCCGGTCAGCGCCCGGGCCGCCTCCTGGATGTCTTTTTCGGTGTAATGGCCGACCCCGAGGGTGAACAGTTCCATCACCTCGCGGGCGTAGTTCTCGTTGGGGGCATTCTTGCGGTTCGTGTCGGAATCGAGCCAGACGATCATCGCCGGATCGACGGTCATTTCGGCAAGCAAAGCGTCGAAGTGTCCCAGCGCGTGCCGGCGGAGCGTTTCGTTCTGCCGCTGCATCAACCGCAGCGAGCGGACCTTGGCGTTCGACGTGGCGAAATGGTTGTGCCAGAAGAGAGTCATTCGCTCGCGCAGGGGATTCGGCGAATGCAGCATCCGGTACAGCCACAGCGCCTTGGCCTGCAGGGCATCGTTGGCTTTTACGACTCCATCGGCGAGCCGGGCCACTTCCGCCTCGAATTCACGTTCTATTTCTGCGGCCGGGCCCGACACGATCCGCCCGATCAACTCCGCGGGTGAGGATTTGACCCCCGCCTGCAGCGTTGACCAGGAGGCCCCGAACCCCGCGCGGCGGTGGAGGTGTGCGACCTTAACCTCGTCCCAGGGATTCGAGGCGTTTGGAGCGTAAGGTTTCCAGGCGGTTTCGGGCGAAAAGCGGTCGAGTGCGAGCTGGGCCTGGCTCATGGCTTCTCCTCCGCCGGTCCCAGGCGCACGCCGAAGTCGAAGTGGTCGGCACCGATCACGCTGCCTGCCGTCACGCTGCCCAGGCGTCTCAGCACCTGGTGCAGCACGTCCACTTCCTTTTCGGCTTCGGCCGGGGCCAGCCCCTGGTTGAGGACGGCGTCGCGGACCAGTCGCTGCCGATAGCCTTTCAGGAAATCGCTCAGCTCACCGAGAGAAAGCCGCTGTTGATCGGTGGGACGTTCGGACCGCGGAGCTGTCGACTCGGGAGCGGACGCCTGGTGGTCGAGTTCATCGATGAGGTTGCGGACGATTTCCGACGTCGAACCGATGATCAGCTCGCCGCGCGTCAGCGAATACGAAGGGTCGAAGTTGTACAGGACGAGCTTGTTGGGTTCGGTGATCTCGGGCTTTTCGGTGAAACGGAGGGTGTTGATCTTCGCGCCGCGATATTCGTTCGGCTTGATTTCGCCGAGGTTCGCTGAGGAAACTCCGAGCCAGAGCAGACTGTCGGCGGCGCTCAGGACGCGCTGGCGAAAGACGGCTTCGTCGCGCACCGAGACGACCAGCGCGAACGCCGGAAGCCGTTCGTCGAGCTTGATCTTGTACACCGGCTCCGGTTGCGGTCTGGTTGCCACGAAACGGAAGTGCGGGCCGATCAGCTGCACGATGTCCGCGACGCCAATCTTTGCCCCCTGGGATTGCGCTTTGGCGTTGTCGGCCTCCAGCTTCTGGACCACTTCGGGATTGAACAGCTCGCGGCGCGCCTCCCACAGCTTGTGGTAGTCGCGGAACCAGCCGGCCGTGAAAATCGTGTCAGCCGGCCGCAGCAGCCGTGGGGCCGATTCGATTGTTTCCGAGGCGAAGTACCCTTTCAGTCCGGCGTAGGCCCCGTCGGTGCCGACCGGAAAGCGGACCTTCAGTTCGTATCCCGGACCATCAACGAACAGTCCGGCGGCGGCAAAATCAGCCCGGCGGAAGAGGTCGAGGTAGCCGCCCAAGGCCACGATCGGAATTGGGTCATTGCCGGGGAACTTGAGGGGCGCCTTCGCCTTGGGATCTTCGCGGAGCAATTTCACGTTCAGCGTGGCCAGGATCATCGGGGGCTGCCCTGCCCCGTTGACCAGCCGCAACGACTCCGGGGGGTCGAAGGGCTTGCTCGCGGCGGCGCCGGCGAGGCGGTCGAGAGCGGCTTCGAGGCCAGCGCGGGTATTCGACGCCACGAATTGCCGGCCCACGACCGAAAAATGCCCCTTCCCGATCCGGTGGCACTCATACGATCGGTACGCGGCCACTTCGGCCTCCGGAGCCTTGTGGCCGTCGGCCTTGTCGCCGGCGGCGTTCGCCGCGCGGCGGATCTCGGACTGAACCGCTTCGACGAACTGTTTCAGCGTCTGTTCGTCGGCGGCGGTCAGGATCGCCGTGACCTCCGGCTCGGTTTGCGGCTTCTGGGGGCGGATGGCTACGACGATTCCGCCGGCGGTCAACCGGCCGATGCCAGTCCGCCAGTCGACTCCCAGGCTCTTTTCAAATAATTTTGGGGCCTGGCGAAAGCGATCAACTTGGGGAGAGGTGAGGGCCTGCTTGACGCCGGTCGTTTCCCGGATCAGCCCCCACACGTCCCGGCCCAGCGGATTGTCGATCAGTTGCAGCGGCTGGTTGATTTCGACCAGCAGCGCCGTGTCGGGAGAGACCAGGTCTCGCGCCGCAGGTTCCGCCGCGGCGGCAAACGGCAGGCTGCCGGCGAAAAGGAGCGCCAAAACGAGGACACGGACAACCGGCATGAAGAGGCCCCCAGCCCGAATTCAAGTGACGTGAACCGATGAATGCGATTGATGCTACCGCTGTGCGTCAGTCCGCGAAAGGGTGTACCTTCGCACCGCTTTCGAAGATTCAGGTTTTTATGAAATCTCGTTTAGCGGCAAGGGGCGGGCGAGTCATCACGGCCCAGCGTCGCCCATCGCTGGACAGCCTGCTACTTCGCGCGCCTCAAATCGACGCATTTCAGCGTCGATTTATCGCGGACGTACAACAGGCCGTTCGCAAGCGCCGGCAGCGCCCGCGTTTCCGACCGGGCGAGCTTCGTCCGTCCCAGCTCGCGGTACGCCTTGGGCGACGCGGCGGCCAGGATGAGATTTCCATTGTCGGTGACAATCACCAGCTTGCCGTCGGCGGCAATCAGGTTCGCCACGGGAAAGCTCTCCTCAGTCCATTGAATCTTGCCGGTCTTCGGGTCGAAGCACCGCAAGCGTGCCGGTGGAATGTCCTGCCGGCCATCCACGCCGTACAGATAGCCGCCCAGCGGCACCGGCGTGCTGAACTGGCTGGACATGGTCTCGTTGTTGGCCCAGACCGGCTCGGCTGCGGTCTTGCCGATCTTGCGGCAGACCGCCCCAATGCCGTAGCTGGCGGACAGAAACAGATTGCCGTCAATCACCTGGGGTGTGGCGGCATTCACGGTCGGGCCCGGGTCTCCGAACCGGAATTGCCAGCGGACGCTGCCGTCTTCCGGATTGATCGACAGGGCGCTCAGGCGGGTGACGAAGATCACGTGGCGGACGCCGTCGATGGTCGCAGCGGTGGGAGAGGAATAGCTGGCCTTTTCATCGGTCGCTTTCCACACGGTCTTGCCGTCCGACAGGGCGAAGGCCACGATGCCGGCGCCTTTTCTCCCGCCGACATTCACCAGAAGTTTGTCTCCCTCGACAATCGGGGTGCTGCCGACCCCGAAGAAACTTTGCGGGATGCCGTACTCGCCTGCAAGGGCCCGCGACCAGCGTTTCTTGCCCGTCTTGAGGACGAGGCTGGAGAGATCCCCTGCGGCGCCGAAGAGGTACACATTCCCTTTGTGAATCAGCGGCACGCACCGCGGGCCGCGGTCGGGATTGATCCCGCCCTGATAAGTCGCGGGAAACGTCTGCTTCCAGACTGGTTTTCCAGTGACCGCCTCCAGCCCTTCGACGACCTCTATATCATCGAGCCGATGGAAGACAACGGCAAT
>JBLMWR010000861.1:0-6111 GCA_050257335.1 Deltaproteobacteria bacterium
TTCTTCAGTTCGATCTCGGAGAACTCCGCCGCAAGGCCCCCGCGGCACACCGGCACTCCCTGAAGCCGGATGTCCACCTTGTCGGGATCGAACTCCACGCCGGACGCTCCTGCCGCCGACAGAATGCGCCCCCAGTTCGGATCGGAGCCCGCGATCGCCGTCTTCACCAGCGGTGAGTTGGCGATCGCCCTCGCGATCTGCGTGGCCGCCTTGTCGTCCTTCGCCCCCACCACGTGGACGGTCACCTTCTTGTTTGCGCCTTCGCCGTCCCGCGCAATCATTTCCGCGAGGTCCTGCATCACCCAGCAGAGCACTTCTTCGAACACCATCCGCTCCTTGCTGGTCGGCCGCAAGCCCGATGCCCCGTTTGCCAGCAGAATCAGCGTGTCGTTCGTCGACATATCGCCATCGACCGACAGGCGGTTGAAACTCCGCTCCGTCGAGTGCCGCAGCATCCTCGCGAGGGGACCCGGTTCGATCTCCGCGTCTGTCATCACGAATCCGAGTGTCGTCGCCATCCGCGGGTGGATCATCCCCGCCCCTTTGGTCATGCCGGCGATGCGCGCCATGCCGTGGTTGAACGGCACCTCGCCGAAGGCGACCTTCGGGATGCGATCCGTCGTCATGATCGCCCGCGACACGTCCTCGAAGCGTGTTTCCGAAAGGCCCTTGAACAGCGCGGGCAGCGAGCCGGTCACGAGAGAGGCGTCCATCTCGACACCGATCACCCCCGTCGACGCCGGCAGAACTTGCGTCATCGGCGACTTCAGTTCCTTGGCGGCCGCGCGGCAGCACGCCGCCGCCACCCGCATCCCGGTGCGGGTCGCGCAGTTCGCGTTCCCGGCATTCGCGAGTATCGCCCGGGCTTCTCCACCCGTGGCCTTCAGGTGGTTTCGTGCCAGCCGCACGGGCGCAGCCTGCACACGATTGGTCGTGAAGACGGCGGCGGCCGAAGCCGGCGCGTCGCTGGCGATGATGGCAAGGTCGTCCCGCTTGTCCTTGCGAATCCCTGCGTATGTGGACGAATATCGATAGCCGAGCGGCAATTTCACTGGCTCAAATCCCCTAACATCCCATGTCTCATGGGGCAGACGATCGCCGTTTGTCGTCTGCCGCACTCACAGGCCATGGAAAACGATGGCCTGCGCCGCACTACACTAACCTCTCGTTCTCCGCCAGGCGCTGCCCGTTAACGAACGCCTCCGAAGTCACCCTTTTTCTTCCTTCCAACTGGAGTTCGATCACCTCCAGGCTGGTGCCCTGCCCGCACGCCACGAGCAGCCGACGCCTGGCCGGCTTGAGTGTCCCCGGCGCTTCGGACACCGCGGCATCGCCGGTCGTCGCTCTCCACACATGCAACAACTGTCCGCGAAAAACGCTCCAGACGCCCGGCCACGGAACAAAACCGCGCACCCTATTGTAGATGTCCGCGGCGGGCAGGTTCCAGTCAATCCGGCCGTCTTCCTTTCGAAGGATCGGCGCGAGTGTGGCGAGTGACGGATCCTGCTTCCGCGGAACGACGCTGCCGGCTTCGAGATCGCGAAGCGTTTCCTCCAGCAGTTCCGCGCCCATCGAGGACAACCGCCTGCCAAGCTCCTCCGCCGTCTCCTCCGGCCCGATCGCCGTTTCCCGTTGGAGCAGGATGTCGCCCGTGTCCAGGCCCGCGTCGATCCGCATCGTGGTCACGCCGGTGACCGTCTCCCCGCGCGAGATGGCCCACTGGACTGGCGCCGCTCCACGGTACTTCGGCAACAGCGACGCGTGAACGTTGATGATTCCGAGCGGTGGAATGTCGATGATGTTCTGCGGGATAATCTGGCCGTAGCCCACCACCACCATCGCATCCGGCGTCAGCGCGGCGAGCGCATTTACGATTTCCGGACGCCGGATCCTCTCGGGCTGATATACCGGCAAGCCGTGACGCAACGCAGCGATCTTCACTGCGGACGCCGCGATTTCTCCGCCCCGGCCCTTCGGTCGGTCAGGCTGCGTGTAGACGGCGGAAACTTCGTGGCCAGCTTCAATCAGCCGTTCCAGCGTGGGAACCGCGAAGCCCGGAGTGCCGAGAAATACGACCCGCATTTTCTTGAACCGCGACCGTCAGCGAGCGGTCCCTGGCAGGACGCTGAAAAACCCGCCGGCACGGACGCCCGACACAACCTAAAGGCTGTGCCACCACTGAGAATCAGCAGCTTACGGCCTGCGGTGGCACAGGCTTCAGCCTGTGGCGCGGGTTTTTCAGCGCCCTGCTAGTCCCCGCCGAGCCGCCCTCAGCTCCACTCGCCCGCCTTGATCATCTTTCGGACCTTGCGCCGGATCAGGTCACGCTTCAGCACGCTGACATGGCTCAGGTAGAGCTTGCCGTTCAGGTGGTCCGTCTCATGCAAAAACGCTCGGGCCAGGACCTCCTCGCCGGTCATTTCAAACGTCTCTCCCTTCGCGTTCTGCGCGCGCACCGTCACCCGTAGCGGCCGCGTGACCTCCTCCCGGAAACCGGGCACGCTGAGACATCCCTCCTCGGACGTCTGCTTCCCTTCCTTGCGGACGATCTCCGGATTGATGAGCACGAGCTTCTGCGATCCGTCCTCCCCAACCGACGTGTCGATCACCGCAATCCGTCGCGAGATGCCGATCTGCGGCGCGGCCAGTCCGACCCCCTTCGCAGCGTACATCGACTCGAACATGTCTTCGATCAGTTTGTGCAAGTCGGGTGTATCGAACTCGTGGACCGTCTCGGCTGGTTTCTCCAGAACCGGGTCGCCGAGCTTGACGATGGGGTAAATCATCAGAATCGCCTCACCTGCTCCATGTAGCCGTCAAAATTCCGCTTCGCTTCGCGCATTGAGTCGCCGCCGAACTTTTCAAGCATCGCCTGCGCCAGCACCAGGGCCGTCATTGCTTCGCCGATCACTCCCGCCGCCGGAACGACGCAGACATCGCTCCGCTCGTACGCGGCCTGCACAGCCTCCCGCGTGATCAGGTCCACCGACTCGAGCGGCCGCCGCAGCGTGGAAATCGGCTTGAGAAAGCCCCGTACAACGACGTCCTGCCCGTTCGTGATGCCTCCCTCCAGACCGCCCGCCCGGTTCGCGCCCCGCGCAAAACGCCGCGACTCCAGGTCGTAGTGAATCGTGTCCTGCACCTTCGAGCCGAAGCTGGCCGCGTTCTCTTCCGCTGGACCGATCTCGACTCCCTTCACCGCCTGGATGGAAACGATAGCCTGCGCCAGCCGCCCGTCCAGACGCGAATCCCAACTGATGTGCGATCCGAGGCCTGGCGGCACGTTGTGCGCCACCACTTCGAAGATCCCGCCCACGGTGTCTCCGGTGCGGTAAGCCTGGTCGACGACCTCCTTCATATTCGCTTCGGCCTCGGCGTCGACGCAGCCGAGCAGAACCTCTTTCGACCGGCTCAACGCAACCAGTTCCTGCCACGTCGCCGTCCGGCCGAGGCAGACGCCGCCGACGGTCACCACGTGACTGAGCACCTCGATGCCGAACTCGCGCAGGTACGACTTCGCTATGGCGCCGAGGGCTACCCGCGCCGTCGTCTCGCGCGCGCTGGCGCGTTCGAGCACGTACCGGGCGTCGTGGAAGTCGTATTTCAGAACACCGGCGAGGTCGGCGTGCCCGGGCCGTGGTCGCGTCACCACTTTGCGCTTTTCCTCGCCGCCGTCGGTGTCCTCCACCGCCAGCGCGTCGCGCCAGTTTTCCCAATCCTTATTCTTGATCAGCATCGCCACTGGCGAGCCGATCGTGTACGAGTGCCGGACGCCGGCGACGATTTCGACGTGGTCCGTCTCGATCTTCATCCGGCCGCCGCGTCCGTACCCCTGCTGGCGGCGCCACAGTTCGCGATCGACTGCGTCAAGTTTGACCGGAACGCCGGCCGGCAAACCGGTCAGCGTCGCGACAAGGCATTCGCCGTGAGACTCCCCTGCTGTTTCGAAGCGAAACATCGACAATGCTCCATCCTATCGGATGCCGCCTCGAAGCGGCAACGCCTGCAGCGTAGAATGGATTTGTCGGCTTCTTGCTCAAACTCTGCATGCACGCGAATACCCGGGTTCTGTCGTTGCTCTTATTTGCCGCAGTCACACCGCTCTTCTCGGAGGTGGCGCTCCTCGTCGGAGAGCCGTTTGGCAAGTTCGGTGCTCTCAACCCGACCGGACATGCGGCAATCTACCTGTCGGGAGTGTGCGCGGAGTCGCCGATAAAGCTCCGCCTTTGCCGGCCGGGCGATACCGGCGTGGTGATCAGCCGCTATAACCGGATTGCGGGGTACGACTGGATCGCCGTTCCCCTGGTGCCTTACCTGTACGCCGTTGAGCGGCCCGAGGATGTGCCCGCTTCCGCCGATGATCTGGCGGTCGCCCGTTTGCGGGAAGGCTATCGGCGATCGCACCTCTGGACGCTTGTGCCCAGCGGCCCGGAAAATGATCCTGCCAGCGGGGACTGGACCCAACTGGCTGGCGCCGCCTACGATCGCACCATCTATGGCTTCGCGCTCGAAACCACGCCGGAGGACGACGCCCGCCTGGTTCGCTACCTCAATTCGAAGCCCAACCGGAAACGGTTCAATCTTCTTTACCGGAACTGCGCGGACTTTGCGCGAGGCATCCTCAATTTCTATTATCCGCGCGCGCTCCGCCGCAGCCGCATCGCGGACGCTGGCATTACCACGCCGAAACACTCTGCCAAAACGCTGGTCAACTATTGCCGGCGCCGGCCTGGCCTGCGCCTTTCGCAATTCGTGATTCCGCAGGTCCCCGGTGGCCGCCCCAGCAAGAAACTCCGGGGAGTAAGCGAATCCCTCGTCTGGTCGAAAAAGTACGTGGCGCCCCTGCTGCTCTTTCAGCCCTGGGTGGCGGCGACCGCGGCCGTGGCCTACCTGTCGAGAGGCCGCTTCGATCCCGCCCGGCATTGCGAGACAGTCTGCGAGCCCGGCACGCTGGAATCCTGCATTTCCGGCGCCGGGACCGGCACGATAGCGGCCTCAGCCGACCGCCCAGCCAGGCTGAGCCGCGACTAAAAGGGGCGGCAAAAATGCTTCGTCTGGGACGCACCGCACTATCTCTGTGATAATGAAAGTACGTCATGAGCGATCGACGTCCGCTGGAGGAGTTGGTTCGACGGGCGCGCCGGCGCATCGTCCGGCGCCTGGTCGCCGCGGAGCTTGCCTTCGCTGCCGCCGTCGCCATGGCCGGCCTCATCGCGCTTCTCGTCCTCGGCACCCAGATCCTCGAATGGTATTGGCTCGCCGTCCTCTTCGGCGGCAGCCTCGCGTGGGGGCTCTACCGCACGTTGCGCCGCGTCCCCTCCGCGTATTACGTCGCGCGCAATGTCGACCGCGGCCTCGGCCTAGAGGATTCCCTCTCCACCGCGTATCACTTCCTTAATCCGCCCGGCAGCCTCAAAGTCTCGCCGGACGTCCGTGACGCTCAGCGGCGGCAGGCCGAAGAGCTTGCCGGCCGGGCCGACGTCAAACAGGCCTTGCCGCTTGGTGTTCCGCGCGGCCTTCGCGCCGCCGGTCTCCTCGGACTCGTTGCCTTCGGCCTCTTCGCCCTCCGCTACGGGCTGACGCATTCCCTCGATCTCCGTCCGCCGATCGCGCGAGCGTCCTTCGACGTCTTCTCTGCGAAAACGGTCGAGACCGCGGGCTTGCCGAAACCGCGCCCGCCGCGTCCGGGCAACGAACCGATTCCCGCGATCGGCATGACCGCGGACGAACGCGCCGCCAAGCACGACTCCCGCCAGTCCCTCGCCACCGAACCGGGCGAAGCCGAAGCGTCCAGCGTCCCCGGGGATGCGCTCCGTAAGGCGGAAGGCCTCCCCACGCGCGATGCCGCCGATGAACAGGCGGAGGCTTCCTCCGGCGAGCCTGCGCCCAACGCGGATTCTTCCCCTGCGGCGGAGGGCGATAACGCCGCCCCGTCGTCGCCACGCAAGCAGAATGCGAAGTCCGGCGAAAACTCCGACCTCCTGAACAAACTGCGCGACGCGATGGCCGACCTGCTCTCACGTCTGAAAATCAAGCCGCCGTCGAGCGGCGAGATGCAGACCGCCGAGGGCAAGGGAGACACGGAGTCCCGGCAGCGGCAGGGTAAGGGCC
>JBLMWR010000862.1:0-3142 GCA_050257335.1 Deltaproteobacteria bacterium
CGTGCTGGTCGAAACTGTCGATTGAGACCCGGAAGCCCTCGTCTCGCAGAAGTCGCGTCACGTCGCCAGCCCGCGCCCAGCGCTCTCCCGGAACACACCCCAGATCGATGACGTCGGCGCCGTCGGCACGGTAGTCCTGTGCCTTTTTCACGATCTCGGCGTCGCTCAGCCGCGAGGCGTGGTTGATCTCGGCCAGAATCTCGATGTCGAACTGCGACAAATCCACCGGTCTCCGCTTTTCCTCGCCAAAGAATTCGGGAAGGTCGTGCAGGTCTTTGGGGCCCCGCTCGAACGGCTTTCCGAAATGCCGGTCGAGCTGCGAAACGTCCCCCTGGCACCACCCCGGCAACACGACGCGGTCGATCTGAGGCGCCACGTGCAATTTCCGCCGGATGAATTCGACGTGCATCAGGGCCGCCACGCTGATCCCCAGCACGGCCACCTCCGGCACAAACCCGGCCGAACCCGCCATTTCGCTCACGATGCGCCGCAAGGGGCGTTCGGCAAGCCGGCCGGTGACGAAGAGGACGGTTTGTGGCGGCATTCAGGTATGCTGCGGTCGGGATACCGGACGGAATTGTAAGTTGAAAAATGAAAAATGAAAATTGGCACGTGACGGTCGCGATGCCGCGCGAATGTGCGCGGGCTCCAGCATGCGGCATGCATCAACGACAATTCTTAGTTTGCAATTTTCAACTTTCACTTTGCAATTATCCTACCGGACGGCGCCGCCGTTGGCGTTGATGACTTGCCCGGTGATGTACGCCGCCTGATCGCTCGCGAGAAACCGGGCCAGCCAGGCGATGTCTTCCGGCGCTCCCCACCGCGCCAGGGGCGTTTCGCGCAACACGCGCTGCTGCCAGGCATCCGAGGCGTGTTCTCCCCATGCCGTGCGGATCCAGCCCGGCGCGATACAGTTCACACGGACGAAGGGGGCAAGGCTGACCGCCAGAGACCGCGTAAAACCTGAGATCGCGCTTTTGGCCGCAGCAAACAACTCTCCGCTGTCGCCTCCCATCCCCCGTTCGGCCTGGTCCCATCCGATATTGATGATCACTCCGCCTCCTGCCTCGCGCATCCGCCGACCGACCGCCTTCGACAACAGCAGAGTGCTCCGCACATCGACATCAAGCAGCGTTTGCAGCTTGTCCGGGAACTCGTGCCGCGCGGCGGGCGTGGTCAGCAGATCGGCGCCCGCGTTATTGACCCACACGTCGATCCCGCCCAGAAGTTGCCAGGCGCGACTTACGAATTCGTCCCAGTCGCAGGCCGCCGAGAAATCTTGTGCGAGATGCTCGGCCTGGCGCCGCATCCGCCGGCAATCCTCGCAGACTGCCAGCACATCCGGCCGCACCTGCCGCGAATGAATCACCAGGTCGGCTCCCGCGCCGGCGAATTCGAGAGCGATGGCCCGGCCAATGCCGGTCGAAGCGCCCGTCACGACCGCGTGGCGACCGGAAAGATCACCGAACGCGGACGGACCCGGCGGGATCGCAGATTGGGAGGCCATTCGGTCGGGTTCTTCTAAAATGATTTGCAGAAAAGATTTGCGGCGAGTCTCTGGTTCAGGTGCACGCCCCGATCGGAGACAATTCGCGATCGCTCATCCGGTATTTCCCGATACAGCGAAATGCGATCTGGTGTTAATTTCTGTGCAGTCAATCAGGAATTCGCGGGGATGCAGGATTAAAAAACGTTAATAAAACCGTTCCGTGACGTAAGTGGTGGCGCACGTTCCATCAAGACATCACCGTATGAAAACTGCGAATATTCGAGCATTTCGTCATGTGAGTTATTGACGGGCGGTCAAGACTCGGTAGAATGGGTTGGTATCTACGGCGGTGCACATAAGGAATCGTCCAGTCCTATCTCAGAGTTCCATCTCTGCGAGCGGCATTGTTTCTCGCCGCATAGTGCCACAAAGCTGATCTAACACGTCTGTCGTCTCCGACAATTGTCCGGCCTGATCCGGGCGTTTGAAAGTCTGAACCTACATTCCGGTTCTCCGGCCACATCGTAGCCGCGGTTGGGTTCCGGGTTCAAGGGAGTGTTGTGACCGGGCACGTGTCCGCGTCGATGGAAGGGAAGCTGACGTTGAACAGCCCCAAACCAAGTCCAGACCACGAGCCGGGCCCAATCGAGGGCTCGCGGTCGAATCATCAAGTCCATACGGAAAGTCGAAGGGAAAAAATGATTGCGAATGTCATGGAACCAATGACGGCGAAACGTCGCGCCGCCATCCCCGAATTGTCGGACCAGTTGGAGAAGGACCTGGTCCAGGTCTTCAAACTGCTTTCGGACGAAACCCGCCTGCGCGTGCTGCTGTACCTGGCCCGCGAAGGGGAATTGCACGTCACGGCACTGTGCGACAAGCTCGGACAGAGCCAGCCCGCGGTCAGCCATCATCTGGCGCTGCTCCGCGTCGCCGGCCTGATCGAGGCCCGCCGCGACGGCAAGCACAATTTCTACTCCGTCCGCGCCAAGCACTTCCACCGCCTGATGACCGAGATCTTCGAGTCGCTTGGCAGCCCCGAATCGGAAGAGATCCGTTTCGAGGATTTCGTGCTGACGCACACCGCGTAACTCGACAGTCACCTGCATTCCCCGGCAGCCAGGTTGCCCGCCCCCTGCTGCCCGCGGAATCGGATCTAGACCGCCCTGCACTTTGTGTCCGGCGGTCTTTTTTTGCGCGACCGGGGCCGGAGCACGATGCGAAGCCCCGACGGATGGAATCGCCCCATGAAAAAAAATAAAAAAATCTGTTGACGTCGGCCAAAACCACTGTAGGGTGGAAATCCTTCGCAAATCCAATCCACCAAATCTGCCCGGCCGATCGCCGGATAATGCGTCTTGAAGGGAGAGGTTCCTCTCCCCGAGTGAGTGGCTTGAGTTTGCGTCCCGGTGGCGGGCCGCGCCGGCGTGTATCTACGAGTGGTGTTGAGGGCCAGCGTCCCTGAAACCCCGTGTGAGTCGCCCGTCCTGCCGGCCGCCCTCACGCGTCCGAAAGCGAAGCGGCCGAATACGGATCGCAAACGGCCCGCGCCGGAACGGTTCGACGGCGTCCCCTTTGCCGAGCCCCTCCGCCGTCAACTGCAGCAAAACGCCGACTCCGTCCGCGGATTGCTTGGCTCCCGGCTCGTCA
>JBLMWR010000863.1:0-2585 GCA_050257335.1 Deltaproteobacteria bacterium
GGATCAGAAATCGTCAGGCTGACCCCCTCGATATAGGGCCATAAAAACTCGCGCGGCTCGAGGCGAGCGGCGACCGCCAGACAGGCATTCGCTTCGTTCCCGAACTCGTGCGCGCGCAAAACCAGACCCAGCCGGCCCCACGCCTTTCCCGACCGCGGATCGGCGCGCACCGCGTCGAGCCCACGGACGATCGCCGCTCTCACCGCCGCAGGCGCTTGCGCGAGATCGACGGCAGGGAGTTCCTCGAGCGGCGCTGCGCGGTAAGTACGCCATCCCCACCATGCGACGGCAAATAGTGCAAGCACCGCCGCCGAAAGCACGAAGCGACACGAATTTGCACGAATGACGGCCGAAATGCTTCTCTCCTCTCTGTCAGTCGCGCGGGTCAATCTCATCGGCGGGCTTCCGATTGCCTGGTTTGGCCGACAGTTCGGGCGGGGGTTCATCCGCGGCCTTGCCGTTCACGGCGCGCGGCCCCGGCCATGTTCCAGCGTGAGAAATCGATCGACGGCGCCGCCGTCAAAAACTTCGTCGCTCCCGTCGGGCCAGAGCATCTCGACGCGGTCGATGGTCTCGACGTTTCCCAACCCGAAGTGAACCCGTGGATCGCTTGCGGAAAGATAACTTCCGCCCGCATTGACAAGCCGTACCCACTGCCGCCCTCCTGCGGTCACTGTAACCGTCGCTCCCAGAGCGTCCCGCCCGCCAAGGGCCGGCTCGACCGCCCGGACCACGAGCCAGTGTCCTTTCCTGGGGGCCACATTACGGAAAACCCGGGCCGCGCCGGCGGTATTCGTCACGACCAGGTCGAGGTCGCCGTCATTGTCGACGTCCCCCACCGCCAGCCCGCGGTAGACCCCCGCGTCGCCCATGAAGGGTTCTGCGCCGGACTGTGCCAGGTGGAAACGGCCAGCCCCGTCATTGACGTACAATTGATTTCGCTCGGCGTACGCATCCCAGTAATGGGCCGGAGAAACTGCGCTGCCGCCCGGGAGAAACGGCGGAAACGGCGCACCGTCGCGGCGCTTGACCCGACCGTTGACGACCGCCAGATCGAGCGCTCCGTCGTGGTCGAAGTCCCCGAAGGCCGCGCCGAACCCGGTCCACGGAAAAGTGGGCGCCGCCAACCTGGCCGTGCCGGCGGACTCTTCGAAGACTCCCGCGCCGCGGCTGAGGAAGAGGGCGCTCCCTTCGCCCCCCAGGTGGGTGATGAGCAGATCGATACCGCCGTCGCCGTCCACGTCTCCCAGCGCGACGCCCATATTCGCCTGCGGGTGGCCCAGGCGGTCATACGCGACGCCGCACGCCACCGCCGCCTCGTGAAACGTGCCGTCCCGGCCGTTGCCCCACAGAAAATTGGGGGCCCCGTCGTTGGCGACAAGAATGTCGGGCCAGCGATCGCCGTCGAAGTCGGCGCACACGACCCCGAGCCCGGGCCCGGACTTCAGCGCCAGTTGCGATTCGAGACTCACGTCGCGAAACCGCACGGCAGGAGGCACGTTTTCAGCCCGCGCACCGTTCCCGGCATTCGGCAACAAGCCCGTCTCATTCCGGTACAGGCGGGCAGGGGTCCCGCTCAGCAGTTTTGGGTTGCAGTAATCCGGACGCCCGTTCGGCTCGACACAGCGGCGCGAGGGATGGTAATTGACGTAATTGACGACCACCAGATCGAGCCAGCCGTCACGGTCGTAATCGACGAAACTGCACGAGGTCCCCCACCGCGCGTTGTCGGTGCCGGCCGAGGCGGTGATGTCCGAAAACGTTCCGTCGCGGCGATTCAGGAATAACCGGTCGGGTCCGTAATTGGTGACGTAGAGGTCGGGGAATCCATCATTGTCGACGTCTCCGACGGCGACCCCCATCCCAACGGCGGAAAAATCGAGGCCTGAGCCGGCGCTCACATCGACGAACGCGCCGCTGCCGTCGTTCCGGTACAGCCTGTTTCGCGGCTGTTCGCACGCGCCTGGTTGGGCCTTGCCTCCGGATTCGCCGGGGCTGCCGTCGATCAGGTACAGGTCGAGGTCGCCGTCCTGGTCGAAGTCGAAAAGGGCGCACCCGGATCCCATGATTTGCGGGAAAAAGTATTCCGCGGTCAGGCGGCCGGCGCAGTGCTGGAATTCGATTCCGCCATCAGCACCAATCTCTTCAAACCAGGCCGACGACCGCACCTCCGCGGGAAGTTCCGGATGCTCCTCAAAACTGGCCGTCCGCGCGAGCCATCCCGGGCGCAAAAACGATACGACCGCAACGGCGGACGACACGAGCACAGCAAGGATTGCCGCCGTCTTCCGCATCAAGAGCCGGACAATTTGAATTGCAGTTCGTTTTCTTCACCAGCCGCCACCGCGGCCGAAAGCTCCGTTCTGTCCGGGTTGCTGTAGCGGTCAGGGACCAGTTCCTTGAGCTGCCCCCCTTGTCGGAGCATTTCCATGTCCATTCCGGACTCCGGATCCAGCTTGATCGGGGAGCCATCGGGGAGAGTCATAAGACTGATCACGACTTTGTAGCGCCCGGCGACGGTCCCCGGCTGGGAGCCGGTCATGACCACAAACTTTCCGGACGAGTCGGTTTTGCCACCACTGGCA
>JBLMWR010000864.1:0-3240 GCA_050257335.1 Deltaproteobacteria bacterium
GGCGCGGGGACAACCGCCGTCGTAGCTTTTGACGAATTGATTCCGAAGGACGTGCATCCGAATGTGGAAGTCGTCTTTCCTCCCGAACGCGAGGGCTCGGTCCCGTATCGCGAGTTGTATGAGCTGAAGGAGCGCTGCTGAGGCGTCAATCTCGAGGGCCCCGTGCGGGTCCCCACGACGGTCGGACGCGGGCTGGCGCAGGTGACGATCAGCTTTGACGCGTGGAAAGAAGGGAAGGTGGCTCCCACGGTGCACCAGCTTGCCGTCATCGCTCCCCGCCGAAAGCTCGCGCTCGAAGGCGTTTCGTCCCGGCTCAAAGGCTCGCTGATTCATCCCAACCGGCAATCGCAGATTGTCGGTATCCGCTATTCGCCCGACGGTAAGCGACTCGTCGCCGGCGACTATCCCGGCGGGGTCGTCCAGGTCTGGGACGTGGAAACCGGCCGGTCGCTCGAGAAAATCGAGACCGGCTACGGCTTCAAGAGCACGCATGACTACTTCTTTATTTCCCCAGATTGGAAATCCGTTTTCGCGTGGCGCGAGAAGCGAATCCCGAACCGGCTCGAAAAAGACGGGAATCGGATCTATCACTGGGAATTCGGAGGGGAAATCCGCGGATGGGATCTGGCGACGGGCGAGCTCGTGCATCAGTTCCATCAGACGCCGATGCGCGGCAACCGCTGGATGACCATGTCGCCCGATGGATCAACGTTTCTCGTCCTCGAGGAACTCCCCGGAGAGGCGGACGGAAATCCGCCGCGCGCGATGACTCTCGTCGATGCAAAAACGGGGCAATTCCGCCAACTGGAAGGCAATTTGAGCATCGGCGGCCAGTTCTCCCGCGACAGCCGGACTGTTCCGGTCGAAGTCGTGGACGATGATTTCAATACCGTCGCCATCCAGATCTGCGATGTGGCGACTGGAAAGTTCACCCGATCGTTTCCGCTGGGCGACGGACCGGTGATGGCCGGTTGGTCGACAATCAGTCCCGACGGCAAGCTGCTGGTCACTGCCGAAACGGTGCTGCCGAAAGACGGCATGTGGAAAGACCGTCGCACGCAGATCCGATTCCGGGACGTAGCGACAGGGAGCGTTTCGGCGTCATTTCCTCTGGACGAGAAGGAAGCGAACATGAGCGATCTGGAGTTCTCTCCCGACCGAAGCACCCTCGCTGCCGTTGTTTCGACGAAGAGCCAGGCGGCGGTGCTCCTGTTCGATGCCCGGCAGCAAAAACTTTTCCGTACGGTCGTCCTCTCAGACGAAAAGGCGATTACCCGGACTCCCGCGTTCAGTGGGGACGGGCGCTGGCTCGCGGTGGTGACACAAGTCTTTCCGCAGGAATCGGAACGGGACAGGAACTGGAGCGTCGAAGACGTTGCCCAGCCGCGGATCCATCTGGTCGAGATGGCGACCGGCACCATTCGCGAGACGCTGGTCGGTCCTCAGGCATTTACGGCGTCGGTCTGCTTCAGCCCGGACGGAAAGACCCTGGCTGCGGGTGGCCATGGACAGGTTGATCTCTGGGACGTGGAAGACGTTTCAAGTAACGTGAGCAAGTAGATCCCGCCCCGCAGGCGCGACCTGCTTGAGGGATCTCCCATGAAACGAAAACGAATTGTCGGTTGGACGTCGGCCATCCTGTTGGCATTTCCGTTTGTGTATCGGGAGGCGGATTGGCTCTGGCCCGGCGCGAAACCCGTCGACGCCGCCAAGGCCCAGTCGGGAAAAGACCTCTTCCAGCACGAATGGACGCCGAATGATCCGCTGGCCAATGGTGGCGATGGACTGGGGCCCGTCTTCAACGCCAAATCGTGCGTCGAGTGTCACCGCCAGGGGGGTGCCGGCGGCAGCGGTCCCTTCGAGACCAACGTCAACGTCTTCACGATCCGGCCGAAAGGTGAGGGCCGCTTCCTGGTGGCGAAAGCCCGGCAGGGAGTCGTCCATACGCAGGCCGTCCTCTCCGAATTTCAGGAGACGTTCGCCCATGTGAGTCCCGCTCTGCCGGCGAACTTCCCGCCTCTCTCGAACGCGGGCGTCCTGCCCGCCAACGGCGTCCGCGGACTGACCATGCCGCAGGGGGTCAATCTGTCCCAGCGCAAGACCCCCGCACTGTTCGGCGCGAAACTGATCGACGAAATCCCCGACCGGGACATCATCGCGAACGAGCGCATCGAGTATTTGAAATGGGGCCTGGCGACGCCACAAGAGAGAGGCCGGGTGCCGATCGGTCGGGTGATGCGGATGGCCGACGGGCGGATCGGGCGGTTCGGATGGAAAGCGCAAACAGTGAGCCTCGTCGAATTCGTGCGGGCGGCGTGCGCCAACGAGCTGGGGCTCGGGAATCCGGGCCAGGCGCAACCCCAACCGCTCGGGTATCCGGCGTACCAGACGGTCGGATTCGATCTGACCCTGGCGCAATGCGACCAGTTGGCCGAATTCATCCGGTCGTTGCCGCGGCCCTTCGAGCGGCTGCCAGCGGAGCCCGAGGCCATGACGCAGGCTAAAGCCGGCAAATCGCTGTTCGGCTCCGTGGGCTGCGCGGATTGTCACATCCCCGACGTGGGTTCGGTCCGCGGGCTGTACAGCGACCTCTTGTTGCACGAGATGGGCGAGGACCTGGAGGGGGGCGGCGATTACAACGATCGGCCGCTCGACGAACCGGCATTCACTCCCGGAACGGGCCCGCTGCCGGCCGAATGGCGCACGCCGCCGCTGTGGGGCGTCGCCCGTTCGGCCCCCTACCTGCACGACGGCCGGGCCGCCACTCTCGACGAAGCCATTCGCCTGCACGGGGGTCAGGGAAAGAACAGCGCCCAGCGTTACACCAGCCTCGCGCAGTATGAACGCGATCAGCTCGTCGCGTTTCTGAAGACGCTGGAGATGCCGTAAGTTCCGCAGGATGGGCTTCCAGGCCCGTCCGGGACATCCGGATGACCTTTGCCTGGAAACAGGACGACCACGCGTGGGAAAGACCGCGGAAACGATCGGCATGCTCCGCTTCACCTGCGGCTGCGGCAAATCGCTGAAAGCCCCCGCGCGGCTGGCGGGGAAAGCGTCGCGCTGTCCCGCGTGCGGCGCGGCCGTCATCGTTCCGCAGGCGGCGCTCGTTCTCGGTGGAGAAGAGTTCGCATTGAAGCCAGAGTCGTCGCAGAGGGAGGCGTCGGCGTCTTCAGATTCGCCGCGGCGCAATCCCGCTTCTCAAAACGTTTTCGAGACGATTGATGATTCGGCGACGCTGGC
>JBLMWR010000865.1:0-3864 GCA_050257335.1 Deltaproteobacteria bacterium
AGCTGATGACGGCCGTCATCGAACTGGCCGAGAAAGCCGGCAAACAGATCAAGCCCCTCGTCATCCCCACCAACAACCCGCTCTACGCCGTGATGAACACCGCCAAGTCGCTGGGAGTTCAGGAGCTGGTCGTCGGCGCATCGAACAAATACACCGCCGAAGAGCACCTCGACCAGATGGCCTTCTACTGGATCAGCATCAACGGGGGAGAGCAGGTCCCGCTGACGATCCGCGTCCTGAGCCGCAACTGGGACGTGCACTACGACATCGCCGGGGGCAACCGCATTCCGCGCATCAGCGAGCGCAAGGCGCGCACGGTGGCCGAGCTGCGCGCCGCCGGCGTCGGCGTGCGGCGCGTGCTGATGGTTCACGACAACACCCCGCGCGCCAGCGACCTGTTCGAACTGGTCCTCACCACCCTCGACCCCGACGTCGTCCTGGACCTGGCGCATCCGGCGAATGGCCGATCGTCCGGCGGGACGTCCTCCACAGTGACGACCCGTCTGCTGCAGGATATGGAACGGGCGCAGAAGATCGGCCGCGAGGTGGCCATCCATTCGCTCTCGGGCGACCTCGGTCCCGAGATCGTGCGGCTGGCACGGGAGAAGGATTACGATCTGCTCGTGCTCGACGCCACACCCCTCGGCGAGGAAGGGGCCGACGAAACGGCCGCCTGGCAGCAGTACGTCCGCGAGCACGCCCCGTGCGCCGTGTGCCTTTTGTCTCTGCCGGCCATCCCCCGCGAAGTCGTCGATTCGACTCCCTCGACGGTCATCGCCGCGGCCGACAGAAAATCGGCGCAGCGTTGATCTGCATCTCTCGTCCCCACATCCACTTGCGCGCAACCCGATTCCGTGATCCTTGTGGCCGATTCACGCGTTTGTAGAATAATACTCCTGTGTAGCCTAATTCGGTGCCGTATGGCGCCGGAGCGGGGGAACCATCGGAGCGGCCTCGAATGGCCGCTCCAGGGGCGCAGGTTCGGCACGCCGAACCGGGGTACTTTCAAGCCCTAGCCCGTCAGCTAACCTCGTCGGCAGGCCGCGGCACGGTGCCGCGGCCGGATTTGAAAGGGCACCCCCGTCTCTGCGACGAAGAGCCCTGCTGGTCACGTTTTAAGGCGCGGCAGAGGCACTCGTTACCACGCACGTGAGACTACCCCGGCTGCTTTGAGTAGCCGGGGTGCCGGCCTGCGGTTGGTTGCGCGTCCGCCCCGCGCCGGAAGGGGCTTGCCATGTTTGCCACGTTTGCGTTCGCCCAGGATCCATTGCGCTCGGGGTTCGACTGGATTTCGTCGTTCGGCGGAAGCGCACAGACCGTGATGGGGCTGCTCATTGCGGTGCTCATCTTTGCCTGGCTGTCGGTCAGGTACATCCCGCACAACGCGGTTGGCGTCGTCGTGAAACTGTGGTCGCTGTCCGGCTCGGTTCCGCAAGGCCGGATTCTGGCCCTCGACGGCGAGGCCGGTTTTCAGGCCGACTTGCTCCGCGGTGGTCTGCACTTCGGTCTGTGGCGTTTCCAGTACCGGCTGCACAAGGTGCCGCTGGTGACGATTCGCCAGGGACGGATCGGGTACGTCTACGCTCGCGACGGCGAGGCGCTCCCTCCCAGCCAGACGCTGGGGCGCATCGTCGCCTGCAATAACTATCAGGATGCCCGCGCTTTCCTGGGGAACGGCGGGGCGCGTCCCGCAGGCGCGAATTGCGGCCAGCGCGGACGCCAGCGGGCGATCCTGCGCGAAGGGGTTTACGCCATCAATCCAGCGCTGTTCGTGGTGATGACCGAAGACGCCGTGTATTCGCTGCGCAATCTGCAGGGCCCGCAGGAAATCAAGGCCATCGGCGACTGGCAGCGGGTGCTCTCCGAAATCCACGGGTTCAGCCCCGTCGTCGTCGGCGGCGCCATCGAAACTCAGGATCCGCTCAATCCGGAACGGACCCTGACCGTGGACAGCATCGGCATCGTCACCGTGCACGACGGCCCCTCGCTCGAACCGGGGGAGATCATCGCTCCGCCGGTCGGCAACGAAGCCGCCGATGCCAATTATCACAATAACTTCCAGGACCCCGAGGCGTTTCTGCTCGCCGGCGGCCGGCGCGGGCGCCAGTACCAGACCCTCACCGACGGGACATACTTCCTCAACCGCTGGTTTGCCACCGTACAGATGTATCCCAAGACGGTCGTGCCCATCGGATATGTCGGAGTCGTCGTCAGCTATTACGGCAAGGCGGGACGCGACCTTTCGGGGGCGGCGTTTCGTCACGGCGAACGGGTCGCCGAGGGAGAACGCGGCGTGTGGGAGAAACCGCTGGGCCCCGGCAAGTACGCCTTCAACACGTACGCGGGAAACATCGTGCTCGTTCCGACCACCAACTTCGTGCTCCACTGGGTCACCGGCAAGAGCGAATCGCACCGCTACGACGAAAGTCTGCGGTCGATCGACCTGGTGACGAAGGACGCCTACGAGCCGCGGCTGCCGCTGTCGGTCGTCGTTCACATCGACTACCAGCGCGCTCCCAACGTCATCCAGCGGTTCGGCGACGTGAAGAAACTGATTACGCAGACGCTCGACCCCATGCTCAGCGCCTATTTCCGCGACATCGCCCACAAACAGACGATGCTCGAACTGCTTCACGAGCGCGACGTCATCCAGACCGAAGCTCGCGAAGAGCTGCGGAGGAAGTTCCGTGATTTCGACATCGAATGCGTGGACGTCCTGATCGGCAAACCCGATACGGAGGAAGCCGGCGGCAAGATCGAAACGCTGCTCGAGCAGTTGCGTCAACGGCAATTGTCGATCGAACAGCTCGAGACCTACGAACGCCAGCGCGATGCGGTCGACAAACTGAAGATGCTGAATGAAGCCCAGGCCCAGGCCACGATGCAGACACAGCTCACCAACGCCCGCGTGCAGGTCGAGATCGCCGACAGCCAAGCGGCCGCCGAACTCGCCAAAGCGCGGCGTCAGGCCGAGCAGACGGTCGTCATGGCCGAAGCCGACCTGGCCCGCTCGCGCAAGCAGGCGGAACAGGCGATCGTCGTGGCCGAAGCCGAGCTGGCCTGCGCCCGCAAGCAGGCCGAGCAGACGGTCGTGGCTGCCGAAGCGGCCAGCCGCGAGAAGATTCTCGCCGGCCGAGGCGATTCGCAGCGGGTCATGCAGGTGGGACTGGCGGAAGCGTCGGTGCTGATGAAGAAGATCGCGTCGTTCGGCGATCCGCGGCTGTTCGCGGTGTCGCGCGTCTCGCAGCAATTGGCGCAGAGCAAGCAGCCGCTGGTTCCCGAGCGGGTCTTCGTGGCTGCCGGCGGCGACGGTCAGAACGGCCATTCGTCCTTAAGCCAGGGGCTGGTGGGAATGCTCCTGAACCTGCTGGTGGCCGAGAAGTCGGGCTTCCAGCCCGGCGACGGCGCCGAACAGGCCAGCCTGAAGGAAATGGCCGAGCGCATGACGCGCGAGGCGCTGGAGAACATGGAGCAGGCGAAGGAAGGCGCGATGACCGTCGCAGCCACTGAAGGAGGCAACGGGAAGCAGCATTAACGCGGATTATTCATACTCCCACGAAATGCGGCAGTGCGCCGTAGCAGAACTCGTGAGAGTTCTGACTCCAACGGCAATCGGGACACCGAATTCTCACGAATTCGGCTACCGCGGCGTGAATAATCCGGGTTAACGGTGGGGGCGTATCCTCCCAGGCCCACGGGTGGGCACCGACCGACAGGTTGGTCCCGTGGGTCCTCTGCGAAAAAAAACACCCGGAAGCAGCGGGTCCCAGGGGGGCAAAGGACTTCCGCTACTTCCGGGGCGATTGGCTCGTTCTCACCTGCCCAAAAGCAAGTGAGGCGGGAAAATAGACATTTGCCCAAAAC
>JBLMWR010000866.1:0-3121 GCA_050257335.1 Deltaproteobacteria bacterium
GTCGTGTTCCCGGCGCCGATTCCCGCCGACGGCAGGGTCAACCTCACCCTCTCGGCGCGGATGATCCCCGGCGAAAACTGGCCGATCGAGGACCAGCCGCTGTCGTTCAAGCTGCCGGAAGTCTCGCTGCCGCAGGTGGGAGTCACCGACGGCCGCTACATGATCGCCGCCGACGACGACCTCGATCTGGCCCCCGAAGAGGTGACCGGTCTCGACCCGGTGCGGCTGCCGGCGGAGGAAGAGCGGGCCGCTGGCGCTCCGCGGCTGGTGTACGAATATCAGGACACGCGGTTCGGCGGAACGCTCAAAGTGTCGCGAAAACCGGTACGCATCGCGGCCCAGACGCTGGCCTTCCATCGCCTCGACCGCGAGACCCTGAGCGCGCATCTCGAGGCCCGCCTCGTCGTCCAGGGGGGCGGATCGCAGAAGCTGCAGATTGCGCTTCCCGAGTCGGCCGGGACGAACTTGCGGTTTTCGATGGTCGATCCGCCAGGGGTCGATCCGCTCCAGTGTCCGCGGATCACCGAGCAGACCGCGGCCGCCCCGGCCGACGGTCAGCGCGTGTGGACCCTGGCGCTCGATCAGCGGGCCTTCGGCCTCGTGTGGCTGTCGGTCGATCTGACGGCCCCCCGGCCGGCCGGCGCCGCCTCCTTCGACCTGCCCGGCCTGCGGATCGTCTCCGCCGACCGCCAGAGCGGCTTCGTCGCGGTCGAGGGCGGGCCCGATCAGCAGCTCGAGGTCACAGCCCTGGATGCCGCCGCACAACCGCTGCCGGAAATCGATCCTGTGGACGTGCCCGTGCCGAGCGGCTATGCCCCGCAGGAACGGATCGTCGCCGCCTACCGGACGGTGCAGCCGGGGTTCCGGGTGGCGATTAAAGAAACGCGCTTCGACCGGCAGGCGGTCCCGACGGCGGTGTGCGACAAGGCCCGCTTGACGAGCGCCCTCGGCGCCGGGGGCCAGCAGCAGCACCGGGCCGAGTTCATCCTGCGGGCGGTGGGCGTGCAGAGCCTGCTTGTCGAATTGCCCGACGAAGCCAGTCTGTGGGCTACGCTGATGGACGGCCGGCCCGTCGAAGTCCGCGTCGAGGCGCGGGACGGCTCGAAAGCGTGGCTGGTCCCGCTGCCGCAGGGGAGCGACCCCGGCCAGGCGCACGCCGTCCAGTTCTTTTACGGGACCGAGGGGACGTCGCTGGAGGGCTCGGGAACCCTGCGCCAGGCCCCGCCGCGTATCCTCGCGGTCAGCGGTCAGGGGGCCGGACAGCCGATTGAAACTCTCGTCCGCGAATGGACGCTCTTTTACCCCGACGAGACGGAAATCATCTCCAGCACCGGGCAGTTCGAGCCGGCGGAAAAGCCGAGCCGCCCGAGCCTGCTCGGCCAGTTGCACCGCAGCCTCGTTCTGGCATCGCCGCGGGACGTCTGGCAAAAGGGCGTGTGGGCCGCGATCGTAGGCGCCGCGATCGGCATTTTCTTCTTCGCCTGGCGCCGCCGGGGAATTTCCGGAGCGGCCGTCACCGGGCTTGTGGGGCTGGTTCTGGCAATCGCCGTTTTATTCTTTTCGCTGGCGAATCAGGAAAAATCCAGTTCCGAGTTCTACGCCGACTCCGCCAAATCGTTCGCGCCCAGTTCCGGCGTAACATCCACCCCGGCACATCTCGGCATGCGCGGCGGGGGCGCAGGGGGGATGGCGCCCGAACCATCCGCGGTTGAGGCGATGGACGAATTATTGATAGCCGGGAAACCAAAAGATGCACCGGTGGCTCGCGACGGGGAGTTCGCCGATTTCGACCTGGCGCCTCCGAAAGCGGACGAGACGCCGGTTCAACGGGAGGCAAAGGAACTCGGCGCGAACCGGACGCCTCGGTTTAAGGGGGGCGACCAGCTGGGCGCCATGGATGCAAAACAGAAGCGCGTGCCGGCATTCGCGCGCCCGACCACCGCGCCGCCAGTTCGCAGTGGAGGCGGGGCGGCTGGTGATGCCGGCAAGCCCAATATCGTCCAGGGCGGAATCGAAAAGCTCCGCCGGAACTCCGGGCTCACAAACACGTTCGGGCAGCCCGTGCCTCCTTTCGCCAACGGGCAGGTGGCGGAAGTTCCCGCGGGAGCCTCCGGCGAGGAGGGGGCGAAAAGCGCTGCGGATTCTCGCTTCGCCGTACCCAAAGGCGCCCTGCTCTCGCTGGCAATCGACCTCCCCGTGACACCCGACAGCCGGCAGACGTCGTTCCGGTACACCGGCGATCCGGCGCCGGGGCAGGCGCCCGAGCTTGACGTGGGTTTTGAGAATCGGCGGGCGGTGTCGTTCCTCTCCCTCGCCTGGCAGGCGGGGGTGCTCCTGGTCTTCTGGCTGGCCCGGCGCTCGTCGGCGGGGGTCCGCGCGACGCTCGGCGTCCTGGGGCTGCTCGTCCCTCTGGCGCTCGTCTCCCTCGTTCCCCTCGACCTGCTCCCCTATCTCGACGGGCTCTTTCTCGGGTCGCTGTGGGGACTGCTGCTGTGGCTTGTCATCGCGATCGTCATGCATCGCCGCAACCTCGGGAAAGCCCTTCGCGCCGATCTCTTTAAAAAATCGTCCCCCGTTCTCGTATGCGCTCTTGCCCTCGCTTGCGCTTTCGCGAAATCAACGGCGCGCGCGCAAGACGCGAAACCGCCAGCGCCTGCGACGGCGCAAGGCGACGCGCAGGCACAAGTCAGACGCGGCGCGCCGGCGATTGTCGTCCCTTATGATCCCGCGCAGGATCCGTTGCAGGCGGCGCGAGTCTTTTTGCCGTGGGAGAAATTCCTCGAACTCTGGAACGCCGCCCATCCCGACAAGGCCGCCCGGCCACCCGCGCCGACCGACGGGCTCGTGGCCGAGGCGCTGTACGCCGCGCAGCTTGCCCCCCCGGCCGCGGGAAAGAAGCCGCTGGCCGACGTCACCGGGCGGTTCGTGCTGCACAATCTTCGCGACGACCAGATTTCGCTCGTTCTGCCCCTGGGACGCGTAGCGCTCACTCAGGCACAGCTCGACGGCAAGCCGGCGGCGATCGTCACGCGCGACTCCGGTTCGGGACCGGAGCTGACGGTCGTGGTGCCGACGCGCGGCGTCCACGTGCTCGACGTCAAGTTTTCGCTGCCGGTCGAAC
>JBLMWR010000867.1:0-4515 GCA_050257335.1 Deltaproteobacteria bacterium
GGGGAGAAGGGTGTCGTACCAGCATGACATTGAACGATAGACGGACCACTACGGGCGCGCGGGATGCCGTGGGTGCCCAGGCTCGAAGTTGCCCGTGCCGGTCGCAGTGCTTAAAGTTGCCGGTTGAGACCCCTTGGTCGCGGTTGTTGTCATTCGGAAACACAAATCATTGCGCAATGACGCAGGAAGAATGATGGCCTTGCCGCGACTTCAAAGGACGGACGCTCTGATTGTCGTGGACGTGCAGAATGACTTCTGCCCGGGCGGAGCGTTGCCGATCGAGCAGGGGGACCGGGTCGTGCCGGTCCTCAATCGCTGGATCGAAGCCGCCCGGAACGGCGGCGCCCGGATCGTGGTCACGCGCGACTGGCATCCGGCGGATCACATCAGCTTTCGCGAGCGCGGCGGTCCGTGGCCGGCGCATTGCGTGCAGAACACCTGGGGGGCAGAGATGCGCCCTGATCTGAAACTCCCCGAAGATGTCCTGCTGCTCAGCAAAGGGACGACGCCGGATCGGGACGACTATTCGGATTTCGAGATGACCGGTCTGGCCGAAGAATTGAAGAAGAACGGCATCCGGCGTGTGTGGGTGGGGGGCCTGGCGCAGGACATGTGCGTCCGGGCCACCGTGCTTGACGGCCTCAGGAAGGGCTTTGAAGTACACCTGATCCTCAACGCCACGCGCCCGGTGAACGCCCTGCCCGGCGCCGGCGACCGCGCCCACGAAGAGATGCGGGCCGCCGGCTGTGTGATCGAAGCGGAACAGAACCATGCCTGATTCGCCGCAGATCGACCCCCTGCGTTCGGCCCTGTTCACCGACATGTATGAGCTGACGATGGCCCAGGCGTATGACGCCGAGGGGATGGACCAGACGGCGGTGTTCGAGCTTATCTTCCGGAAGATGCCCGGAGACCGCAATTATTTCGTAGCGGCCGGACTCGACGACGTGCTCACCTATCTGGAGAACTTCCACGTCACCGACGACGACCGGGCGTGGCTTCGCCGGCAGGGGATGTTCGCCGAACCCTTCCTGGAGCGCCTGCAGCGCGTGCGTTTTCGTGGAGATGTGTATGCGCTGCCGGAAGGAACCCTGGTCTTCCCCGGAGAGCCGCTGGTCCAGGTCGTGGCTCCCATTCTGGAAGCGCAGATTGTCGAAATGCTCGTGCTCAACCAGATCCATTTTCAGACCGTGGCGGCGACGAAGGCGTCGCGCGTCGTCCTGGCCGCGGCGGGGCGCGAGGTCGTCGATTTCGGCTCGCGCCGCGCGCACGGTTCCGACGCGGCCATGAAAGTCGCGCGAGTCAGCTACCTGGCGGGGGCGACCGGCACGTCGAACGTCCTGGCGGGAAAGGTCTACGGAATCCCGGTCTTCGGGACGATGGCCCACAGCTACATTCAGGCGCACGACGACGAGTCTCAGGCGTTCGAGGCGTTCGCCCGGTTGTATCCGGAAACGACGTTGCTGGTCGATACGTACGACACAATCCATGGCGTTCAGAAGGTGATCGACCTGAGCCGCAGACTCGGGGAGCGGTTCCACGTGCGGACCATTCGGCTCGACTCGGGGGACTTGGGAGCCCTCGCCCGCCAGTCGCGGCAGATGCTGGACGACGCGGGACTGAACAGTGTCCGGATATTCGCCACCAGCGGGCTCGATGAAAATCAGGTCGCGGCGCTGGTGGTGGAGGGAGCCCCGATCGACGTCTTCGGCGTGGGAACGAAACTGGCGGTGTCGGAAGACGTACCGGCTCTCGACATGGCATACAAGCTCGTGGAATACGCGGGCCTGCCGCGCATGAAGTTCTCTGCAAAAAAGGTGGTGCTCCCCGGCCGCAAGCAGGTCTTTCGGCAGGTCGAGGGGGGACGGATGTCGCGGGACGTGATCGGCCGGTACGACGAAAAGCTGGCCGGCGAGCCGCTGCTGCAGCAGGTGATGCGCGGGGGAAAGCGGCTGGCGGCGGGGGACGTGAAACTCGAAGAGGCCCGCCGGCATGCGCTGTCTGAACAGGATCGACTGCCCGACACTCTGCGTCAACTGAACCGCGCCGCAGTCCCCTACCCCATCGAGGTCAGCGGTGCGCTGAACCGGGATTTGGAATCGCTGCGTCACGCTCTCGAGGAATCGCAGCTCGGACAGGCGCCACGGAGTTGATCGCCGGCGCTTACAGTTTCCGGCGGGACATTGCGTGCGTCCATAAACTTGGCGTGAACATTGGGTGGCGGGGTCAGAGCGATCGAATGCTGTCCCGCGTCCAAAGCCGATTGCTGCATGACAGCCACATCACAGGCTCGGAGCCCGGAATCGAGCGACGGCCCCGTCGCCGGGTCGAACGGGGTCGCCGTTCGGCTCAACAGCAAGTCTTCCGCCGGCCCGCTCGCGGCTAGAATTTGCACACGGCGCCACGCATGACCCGGCCGCTTTGACCCCGCCACCCAGCACCAATTGACAATGCCCTTGCTTACAATTTCTTGCCGCGGTCTCGCGCCGACTCAATTCGTTTGACAACCGGTCTGCTGATGCCCCATAATTAATTGTCTATGAAGGCTGTTCGTGCCTGGGCAGCCGTGACGAGGTTGTGAGAGCCTCCCGGTGCGGGCGCCGCACGGGGGGCTTTTTTGTTTGCCGGAACGGGTCTGGCTGTGGCTACATTGTTCTCGGGGGAGGAACAGAAGGTGACTCAATCTGCCGCACACGCTTTGTTCGAAAAAATGTCGAAGCAGCACGACCTGCTTGAACAAACGTGGTCCGGGCTTCGAACGGGCCTGAAAGGGGACCGCGTCGATCAGCAAGCCGTGCTGCGCCAGTTGCAGCAACTGGGCAAACAGCTCGATGAGCATTTCCGGTTTGAGGAGGCGGACGGCTATTTCGACGAAGTGGTTGCCAAAGCGCCGCACCTGCAGCGTCAGGCCGACCATCTCCGCGGCCAGCATGCCGAGATGCTCGGTGCCGTCGCCAGACTGCAGGCCAGCGCCGGACGACTCGCTGCCGAGCCCGCTCAGTTGGCCGCCCTGCGAGGCCTGTTTGAAGAGATCTCGAAGACGTTCCTCGAGCATGAAGCGGCGGAGGGACGGTTGCTGGAAGACGCCTATTGCAGCGACACGACCGCGATCGATTGAAACGGCTCGGGTGCGGCGCAGGTTGACGCCCCGGGGGAAAGCGCGGTGAGCGCGAACGGAGAGGCGCGAATGACTCTCACGGCGAACGCGAAAAGGGTTCTTGAAGCGCGCTATCTGCGACGCGACGCCGCGAGGAACATCGTCGAATCGCCGGAACAACTGTTCCGGCGCCTGGCGCGGAGCATCGCGGCGGCGGAAATGCGATACGGCGGCAACGGCGCCGCGGCACGATTCGAAACCGCTTTTTTCGAGTTGCTGTCGAGCCTCGAATTCCTCCCCAACTCGCCCACGCTGATGAACGCGGGGACTCCCATCGGGCAACTCAGCGCCTGCTTTGTGCTCCCCGTCGAGGACAGCATGGTCGAAATTTTCGACTCGCTGAAACTGATGGCGCTGATCCAGCAGTCCGGGGGGGGAACGGGGTTCTCGTTTTCTCGACTGCGGCCCCGCGGGGACCTCGTCGCCACCACGGGCGGCACGGCCTCCGGACCGGTGTCGTTCATGCGAATCTTCGACTGCGCGACCGAGAACATCCGCCAGGGAGGGAAGCGCCGCGGGGCCAATATGGGCGTGCTCCGGGCCGATCACCCGGACATTCTGGAATTCATCGACGCCAAGCTCGACGGCCGGAGTTTTCAGAATTTCAACCTTTCGGTCGGTGTCACCGACGCCTTCATGCAGGCGGTGGACAATGAAACGCCGTTCACGCTGCGGCATCCGCGCTCGGGGCAGCCCGTTCACGCCGTGCCCGCGGCGGAAATCATGCGCCGCATTACCGACGCCGCCTGGAAGACCGGCGATCCCGGGCTCATTTTTCTGGATACGATCAATCGCGCCAACCCCACGCCCGATGTGGGAGCGATCGCGGCCACCAACCCCTGCGGCGAGGTCCCGCTGCTTCCTTACGAAGCCTGCAATCTTGGCTCCATCAATCTCAGCCGCATGCTCCGTCAGGAGCGGAAGGCGTATGCGATTGACTGGGACAAGCTGGGCCGCACGGTGCCCCTCGCGATCCGCTTTCTCGACGACGTGATCGAAGTCGGTCGCTGGCCTGCCCCGCAGATTGCCGAGCAGGTGCATGGCAATCGCAAAGTCGGCCTGGGGGTGATGGGTTTCGCCGAACTTCTGATCTGCCTGGGAATCCCTTATGCCTCGAACGACGCCGTGGCCCTGGCCGGCGACGTGATGCGCTTCATCGAGGACCAGGCTACGGCGGCTTCCGCCGAACTGGCGGCCGAGCGCGGCGTGTTCCCGAACTGGGACCGCAGCATCTATGCGCCGCAGGGAAAACGGCTGCGAAACGCCACGCGCACTTCGGTCGCACCAACCGGGACGATCGGGATCATTGCCGGCACTTCGGCGAGCATCGAGCCGCTGTTCGCCCTGGCGTATCGCCG